>CACFVE010000005.1 GCA_902569735.1 uncultured Pelagibacteraceae bacterium
GGAAAGTATAAAAATTTTAAACAAACTGCACAGGCAGTTAAAGAATCAGGAGCAGATATGGTAACTGTAGCTGTAAGAAGAGTAAATATTCTTGATAAAAAAAAACCAATTTTAACTGACTACCTTAATCCGAAAAAAATTATCTATTTACCGAACACTGCAGGGTGTTTCACCTCAGAAGATGCTTTGAGAACTCTAAGGTTAGCGAGAGAAATGGGTGGATGGAAATTAGTTAAACTAGAAGTTTTGGGAGATAAAAAAACTCTTTACCCAAATATGATTGAAACACTTAAATCGACAAAAATTCTTGTTAAAGAAGGCTTCAAAGTAATGGTTTATTGCACTGATGATCCTTTATTAGCAAAAAAATTGGAAGATAGTGGTGCTTCTGCAATTATGCCTTTAGCATCTCCTATAGGTTCTGGTTTAGGCTTACAAAATAAAGTTAACATTTCTTTAATTATTAAACAGTCAAAAGTTCCAGTGATCGTAGATGCTGGTATAGGAACTGCTTCAGACGCTACCATAGCGATGGAAATGGGTTGTGATGGTGTTTTAATTAACAGTGCAATTGCAAATTCAAAAAATCCCATAAAAATGGCTAGAGCATTTAAGAATGCAGTAATTGCTGGAAGGGACTCTTATTTAGCGGGGAGGATGAAAAAAAACTATTTAGCATCACCAAGCTCACCAATCGATGGTTTGATTTAGGCTATTTTTTTTCTTCTAAACCATAATGTTCGTGGTTTCTTAATTTTCTTTTTAATTGTCTTAATTTTTTTTGATTTTTTCAAATTTATTTTAGTTTCACTTTTAGTCCTAAATGGTTTTTTGCTCTCTATTAAATTTTCCTTAAATTCATTGAATTTATCAATATTTTCAATTGTATTAATTACTTTTTTAGATTTGTTTAAAAGTTCAATTTTATATTCAGGAATTATAAGCTTAGGATCTGCTAAAAAATTAATTTTGAAACTATATTTTTTTTCAAAATATTCTATTTCTTTGAAAAGTTTTCTTTCAATATATAATTTTACTTTTTCAGGAATGTAAGCTTTAATAATTTTTACTTTATTATTAAAAGAATAAAATTCAATTTTTTTGATAATTTTTTGAGCAAAAGACTCTAAAGATAATATAGTTTCCCAATTTATTGAGGCCTCTCGAAGTCGTTGTCTTGTCATTTCTAATAAACCAAAGTTACTAATTCTACCGACCTGAATTCGAGCTCTATCTTTTCTTATGCTTTCTCTCATCTTCTTTTCTACTGTTCTTCTATTATAGAAGTTCATCATGTCTATAAAATCAATTACAATTAAACCTGATAAGTCCCTCAGTTTTATTTGGCGAGATATTTCTTCAGCAGCTTCAAGATTTGTATTTAATGCAGTTTTTTCAATATTGGTTTGTTTAGTAGACTGCCCAGAATTAATATCAATTGCGACAAGTGCTTCAGTTGGATTTATGACTAAATAACCACCAGATTTCAATTTTACAGTAGGCTCAAATATATTGTTTAATTCTTTTTCAATATTTGCGTCGTGAAAGAGAGGAATTTTTCCTCTATATTTTTTTATATTTTTTACATTTTTAGGCATTAATTCTTTCATAAATTTCTTGGCCTTTTGATAAGCCTCATTCCCATCAATATAAACATTTTTTGTTTCATTATCGTAAGTGTCTCGTATAGTCCGTTTTATAATATCTCCCTCCTCATATACCAAAGATGGTGCATTTGAATTTAAAGCTTTATCTCTTATTTCTTCCCAAGTTTTTAATGTATTTTGAAAATCTTTTTCTATCTCATTTTTTGTTTTATTAGCACCAGCAGTTCTCACTATGATGCCCATGCTTTTTGGAATTTCAATTTGATTTAAAATACCTCTCATTTTCTGTCTATCTGAAGAGTTAAAAATTTTTCTGGATATGCCTCCTCCTTTTGGAGTATTTGGCATTAAAACTATATATTTGCCAGCTAAAGATATAAATGTTGTAAGAGCAGCTCCTTTCTGACCTCTTTCTTCTTTAATGACTTGTATCAATATTACTTGGCCAGGTTTTATTACTTCTTGTATTCTATATCTCTTCAAACCATACGAAGTTTTTAATTCTTCTCTATATTCTTTTTTTACTTCTTCATCATTTTTAACTAAATTTTTATCTTCTTCATTTATTTCTGGTGATTTGATGTCATCTTTATCTTTAGTGATCTCTTCTAAAGTTTTATTTTTAAGATTTTCTCTTATTTTTTCCTCTGCATCTCTAATTTTTTCTTTATCTTCAGAAGGTATTTGATAATAATCGGACTGAATATCATTAAAGGCTAAAAAACCGTGTCTAATTCTTCCAAAATTGATAAATGCAGCCTGTAGAGAAGGTTCTATTCTGCTAACTGTTCCAAGATAAATATTGTTTTTAAAATTTAACTTGTTTTTATCTTCAAACTCATATTCTTCAATAGAGGAGTTAGATTTAAGAACGATACGAGTTTCATTTGGATGCGAAGCATCGATGTATAAATTTTTTTCCATTTTAAGTGAATTCTGTTGAAAGTATTTAATTTTATAAATTTAAATTTTAACATGAATAAATAGTATACAATTTTATCGTTAATTGCACCTATAATAATTTTATCATGCCCTAAGATAGCCAGATTTTACGCATTACATTATTAAAGATGTTAAAATTTATAAATTTTTCTATTAAATTTTTTATTATATTTGTCGCTATTTGTTTATTTTTTTCCCTTTCAACACTTTGGTATTTTTCTATAGGGCTTCCAGATTATAAAAAATTATCTACTTATCAGCCTCCAATTTCAAGCAGGGTGTATTCTAATGATGGAAGGTTGATTGCTGAGTATGCTTTAGAAAAAAGACTATTTATACCTTTCGAGTCAGTCCCAAAAAAAGTTATAAATTCTTTTCTATCTGCGGAAGATAAAAATTTTTTTAATCATCCTGGTATTGATGCTAAGGGAATACTTAGAGCAGTATTTAAAAATTTAAAAAATATAAGTGAAAACAAAAGATTAGAAGGAGCCTCTACAATCACACAACAAGTCGCTAAAAATTTTTTATTAACAAATGAGGTTTCATTAAATAGAAAAATTAAAGAGGCTATATTAGCTTTTAGAATTGAACGTGCTTATTCTAAGGAAAGGATTTTAGAATTATATTTAAATCAGATCTATCTTGGCCAAGGAGCTTATGGGATAGCTGCTGCGAGCTTAGAATACTTTGACAAGTCAGTAAAAGATTTAAATTATACCGAAGCCGCTTTGTTAGCAGCTTTACCAAAAGCTCCAAGCAAATATGATCCTTTTAAACATTATGATGTTGCTAAATTTAGAAGAAATTTAGTAATTCAAAATCTCGAAGATAATAATTATATCACTAAAGAACAATTAGAAAATTTTAAAAATTCTCCAATCAAATTGAAAAAAAGAAAAATAGAAATTATCAATGAAGCAAACTCATATACAGAGGAAGTAAGAAGATCTATAAAAGATAAGTACGGATTTAAAACTCTTTATTCTGAAGGATTATCTATAAGAACACCTTTGGATGTGGAATATCAAATTCAAGCAATTAATTCTCTAAGAAGAGGAATAGAATCTTACGATAGAAGACATGGTTGGAGAGGATCAATAACAAATAAACTTAAAGATTCAAGCTGGAAGAAAAAAGTTAATAATTTTAAAATAGATCCAACATTAAATTGGTATAATGCAGAGATAATAGAAGTAAATGAAACAGGCATAAATTTTAAAACTCTTAAAGGTTTAAAAGGAAAAATTTTTTTAAATAAATTAAAATGGGCTATTCCTAATTCAAAAACTATTTTTGACAGATTTAATGTAGGAGATATTATTTTTGTAAAAAAAGAAAATGATTTTTGGAACTTAAAACAGTATCCTAAAGTAAACGGAGGAATTGTAGCAATAGATCCTTTTACGGGAGATGTAAAAGCTTTAGTTGGTGGATTTAATTTTAAATCAAGTGAGTTTAATAGAGTTACTCAAGCTAAAAGACAACCTGGATCTGCTTTTAAACCAATTGTTTATGCCGCAGCTTTAGAAAATGGTTATTCTCCAAATTCAATAGTATTAGACGCTCCTTTTGTAGAGAGTCAAGGAGTGGGTTTAAAAGATTGGAAACCAGAGAATTATGGAAAAAAATTTTATGGACCCTCTACATTAAGAAAGGGAATTGAATATTCTAGAAATTTAATGACTGTGAGGATAGCCAAGGCTTTAGGTTTAAATAAAATTTTAAATTTATCAAATAAATTAGAAATTTATGATGATATACCTGAACTATTATCTGTTTCTCTAGGTTCAGCTGAAACATCTTTGATCAATCTTACTTCAGCTTATGCTTCTTTTGTTAACGGAGGAAAAAAAGTAAATCCAAATTTGATTAGCAGAATTCAAGATAGAAGGGGGGAAACTATCTTTAAATTAACTAATAAAAATTGTTTAGGTTGTGATAAGTTTCTAAATAATTCTACAAGTTTTCCTACAATTGAATACAAAAATGAAATAATATTTAGTGAAGAAACTGCCTATCAAATGACTTCAATATTAGAGGGAACTGTTAAAAGAGGGACTGCTAAAAAATTAAGAGATTTAAAAGTACCCTTAGCCGGAAAAACTGGAACAACTAATAATAATTACGATGCTTGGTTTATAGGTTTTACTTCAAATTTAGTCATAGGAGTGTACGTAGGATTTGATAGCCCAAAAACACTGGGTAAATATGAAACGGGTTCAAAAGCTGCTCTTCCTATTTTTAAAGATTTTGTTAAAAGCGCCCTTTATAAAGAGGACTTTAAAGAATTTAAAATTCCAGAAGGTATTTTTTTAACATCTTTAAATTATGACACAGGGTTAAAACCCTCTTTAGGTGACAAGAATACAATTGTTGAAGCTTTGAAAGCCAAAGATATTAACAATATTGATAATAATCAATTAATCTCAATTAATAGTTATGATAAATTAGTAAAGTATAGACAATTTTATTAATGGAAAATTTTGAAAACAGATTAATTCAAGCAGAAAAAACTCTGAATAATATCAGGGGGTATCTTTGAAAAAAATAATATCGCTTTAAAATTAAAAGAATTAGAAAAAACTCTTTTAAGTAAAAATTTTTGGAAAGACAAATCAAAAGTTAAAAAAACCGTTAAAGAAAAAAAAATTTTTGAAGATATTCTAAATTCATTTAAAAACTCTAATATTGAGATTAAGAATTTAAGAGATTTATATAATTTAGCCCAAGATGAAAAAAACGATGAAATAATAAAAGATTGTGATGATAAGATTGAAAAATTATTACAAGAAATCAAAAAAAATGAAATAAATTGTTTTCTTTCAGGAGAAAATGATGATTTTAATATTTATCTTGAAATACATGCTGGTGCCGGAGGCACAGAAAGTCAAGACTGGGCCGATATGTTAAGAAGAATGTATTTAAAATGGTTTGATAAAAAAAAATTTAAATATGAAATTATAAGCGAGCACAAAGGAGAGGAAGCAGGAATAAAATCTTCAACTTTAAGAGTAGACGGTGATTATCTTTATGGTTTAATGAGAGGTGAGTCAGGAGTTCATAGATTAGTGAGAATATCGCCTTTTGATAGCGGTGCAAGAAGGCACACTAGTTTTGCAAGTGTTTGGGTCTACCCAGCTGTAGAAGATAACATAAATATAAAAATAGACGAGAAAGATTTAAGGATTGACACTTATAGATCTAGCGGAGCAGGAGGTCAGCATGTTAATACAACTGATAGCGCTGTTAGAATAACACACATGCCAACAAAGGTTGTTGTTCAATGTCAAAATGAAAGATCTCAACATAAAAATAAAGAGACCTGTTATAAAATGCTCAAAGCGAGACTTTATGAGCATGAAATTCAAAAAAGAGAAACTGAAAACCAAAAACAATTAATCTCTAAGACTGATATTGGATGGGGTCATCAGATAAGATCTTATATATTACAACCCTATCAACTTGTTAAAGATTTAAGAAACAAAGTTGAAAATACTAACCCCTCAGATGTTTTAAATGGTGATATTGATGAATTTATTGAAGCAGGAATAATAAATAAATAATGAAAAAGTTATTTTTTACTACAATTATGTTTTTACTATTTGTTATGGTTATTACCATAATTACTTTGTCTACAATAGGATTTGAAACTGACAAATTTAATGAAAATATTTCCAACAAAGTCAAAGAAAGCAACAAAAATATTTCATTAAAATTAGAGAAAATCAAATTTAAGTTTGATGTTAAAGATTTTAATTTGTTTTTAAAAACAACAAATCCAGAGTTAATTTATAAAGATCTGTTGATTCCAATTCAAAATGTAAAAGTTTATTTAGATTTCTATTCATTAATTAAATCAAACCCAAAAATTGAAAAAATAAACATATCATCTGAAGAAATTAATATTGATGAATTTAAAAAAATTATTCTTAAAACAAAACCTTCTAATTTAAATAGTTTAATCACTAATAAAATAAAGAATGGAAAATTGGTTATTAATTTAGAGTTATATTTTAATGATAATTTCGACATAGATAATTTTATTGCTAGAGGAGAGGTCCAAGAGATGAGTGGTGTAATAAATAACGACCTAAGTTTAGTGAATACAAGCTTTAATTTTTTTGCCGATTCTTCAGATATTTTAATTAAAAATATAAAGGGCGATATGGATGGCTTATTAATAAGAAAAGGAAATTTACAAATTAAAAGAAATGAAGAAATAACTCTAAATTCAGATTTCGATACAGAAATTAAAATAAATAATGAAAATATTTATAATTACTTACCATATATAAAAAATATTGAATTTATAAATAAAGAAACAAATTTAAAAGCTAATTTGCAAAATTTTTTAAACATTACTTTTGATAAGACATTTAAAGTTACTGATTATACCTATACAAATAAAGGTAAAATAGATAAATCTTTTTTAAAATTTGATAAACCTTTTAAAAATTCTTTATTAGAAAAAGATTTAAATCATTTATATTTTAAAGATACTAATTTTACCGCTCGGTTTGCTTCAGATAAAAAAAATTATATTCACACTTCAGGATCTTACAGTTTTGATGATAGAAATTATCGTAATTACAATTTTAAAAATGATTTTTTCAAAGAAAACTCAAATATTAATTTAGATTTTGAGTTTGCCGAAAAGTTAAACTTCAATTTTATAAACTATATCAAGGAAAATGATAAAGTGGCTAAGATTTTTTTAAATATTCAAAAAAAACAAAATTTAATTAATTTAAAGGAGCTAAGTTATAATGAAAATAAAAATCAAATTTCAATAGAAAAATTAATAATAGATAAAAAAGATTTAATTTCTCTTAAAAAAATTAAAGTAAAAACTTTTGAAAAAAAATAAATTAATTTTATTTTAGATTTTGGAGAAAAAATAGAAATATCAGGCGATAAATATGATGCTAAGAATTTAAATAAATTTTTAAATCAAAAATCAAAAAATAATATTCTAAAAAAGATAAATAAAAATATCGAAATAGATATAAAAAATATTGACACTCCATTATCTAAAAAGTTAATGAATTTCAGATTGATAGGAGTTGTTGAAAAGGGAAAGTTTGTAAAAATTTCATCCAAAGGAGACTTCGGTAAAAATCGATTCTTAGATATTTCCATGAAAAATGATAAAAAAAATAAAAAAAAATATTTAGAAGTTTATTCAGACTTGCCTCAGCCTCTACTCTCGGAATATAATTTTTTTAAAGGTTTATCTGGAGGTGTTTTAACATTTTCATCAATAATTGAAGAAAACACAACTTCTTCAAAATTAATTATTGATAACTTTAAAGTAGTGAATGCCCCAGGTGTTGTTAAACTTTTATCTTTAGCTGACTTCGGAGGTCTTGCTGACTTAGCTGAAGGAGATGGTTTATCTTTTGAAAAAATGGAAATTAAAATGAATACTAATAAAGGTTTTTTGAAATTAGATGAACTATATGCAGTTGGGCCAAGTGTATCTGTTCTTATGGAAGGTTATAAAGAAGAAAAAGGTTTAACTAGTTTAAGAGGAACCTTGGTTCCTGCTAAAAATTTAAATAAATTTTTGTCAAAAATACCAGTCATCGGAAAAATTATAATCCCTAAAGATATAGGTGAAGGCTTGTTTGGAGTTAGCTTTAAGATGAAGGGCATGCCAGGTAAAATGAAAACTACAATTAATCCAATAAAAACCTTAACTCCTCGTTTTATTACTAAAGCTCTGGAAAAACAAAAGAAATCTAAATAATTTTAAGAATATAATGTTTCTTTTTTCCAAAAGAAATTTTTAAAATTTTTTCATTATTAAAATCTTTTAGTTGAATCGCTTTGTTCTCATCAATTAGAACTTGATTATTAATTTTTATTGCATTGCTTTTAATAGCTCTTCTAACTTCACTTTTTGAGGCCATAATTTTATTAGCAGACAATAGATCTAATATTTTTATCCCTTGCTCTAATTCACTCTTCTTAATTTTGATTACTGGAAGATCTTTTCCTGAACCTCCTGACTCGAAAGTTTCTTGGGCTGTTTTTTCTGCTTTTATTGAAGCCGATCTACCGTGAAGCATTGAAGTAGCTTCATTAGCTAAGATAATTTTTAACTTATTAATATCTTCATTTTTTAATTGTTCAATTTTATTTAATGTCAAATCTGTAAACATCTTAAGAAATTTTATCACATCTCTATCGTCTGTATTTCTCCAGAACTGCCAGTAATCGTAAGGAGATAAAAGTTTATCATCTAGCCATACTGCACCTTTCTCAGTTTTTCCCATTTTTGCTCCTGAAGCTAAAGTTATTAAAGGAGTTGTTAATCCAAACACTTGTTTTGAAGAATGTCTTTTAATCAATTCAACTCCATTAACTATATTACCCCATTGATCTGATCCACCAATTTGCATTAGACAATTTTTAGTTTTATTTAGTTCAAGGAAATCGTAAGCTTGTAAAATCATGTAATTAAATTCCATATAGCTTAGTGACTGCTCTCTATCTAATCTTAATTTAACACTATCAAAACTTAACATTTTATTAATTGTAAAATGTTTTCCGATTTCTCTTAAAAATTTTATATAGTTCAATTTTCCAAGCCATTTATAATTATTCACAAATATTGGTTTTAATTTTGGATTATTTGTTTTTAAGTAAATATTAAAAACTTTTTCAATATTTTTTATATTCTTTTCTATTTGTTTTTCTGAAAGAATTTTTCTAGTCTCTTCTTTCCCTGAAGGGTCTCCAATTCTTGTTGTTCCTCCACCTAGTAATACAATTGGTTGATGACCATGTTTTTGTAAAAGTCTTAAACACATTATTTGTAATAGACTTCCCACATGCAAACTTGATGCTGTACAATCAAACCCAATATAAGCTTTAATTTTCCTCTTGCTCATTAACAGTTCTAATTCTTCAGAATTAGTACATTGATTAAAATATTCTCTATCCTTGAATTCTTTTAGAAATGAATTTTCCATATTTTTAAAAAACAGTGTAGAATCAATATACTAGATTTAAATTAATTAAAAAATACATATGAGTAAAAGCTATTATAGCCTTGGTTTAATGAGTGGAACTTCTATGGATGGAGTAGACGCATCAGTTATACAATCAGATGGAAAGTCCAAATATAAGCCTATTTTAGACAAATATTTTGAATATCCAAAAGATATTTATAAGCATTTAACAAAACTAAGGGATAGAATTAAAGGTTCTAAAGATTTAAAAAAATGTTCTAAAGAAATCAAAAATGTTGAGAAAAAAGTTACTTTATTTCATGCAAAAGCAATTAGTCAAATATTAAAAAAAACTAAAGCAAATATCGATTTCATAGGCTTTCACGGACAGACCATTTATCACAATGGAAAAGAAAAACTTTCTAAACAAATAGGAGATGGAAAACTTCTTTCGAAAATTACAAAAAAAACAGTCATATATGATTTTAGACAAAATGATTTAAAGAATGGAGGAGAGGGGGCTCCACTAGCTCCAATATTTCATAAATTGCTAGCAAAAAAATATAATCTAGCACAAAGAAATACTTCACCATCTACCCAGGCGACATTTGTAAATATCGGAGGTATTTCTAATTTAACAAGAATTAATAGCAACTATGAAATTAACTCCTGGGACTGTGGCCCAGGAATGTGTTTGATTGATAAATGGATAAGAATGAACTCAAAGAAAAAAATAGACAGAGATGGCATAATAGCGAAGAAAGGAATTATCGATCATCAAATTTTAGAAAAATATATTAATCAAATCGACTATTTTTGGAGAAATAAAATCATAAATTCATTTGATATTAATGATTTTAAAATAATAAAAACAAGCAAAATGTCTTTAGAGGATGGATCTGCGACTTTAGTCGAATTTTCTGCAAAGAATATTTTAATGCAAGTATGTGATTTAGCTACCGAAAAAACAAATTTAATTTTATGTGGAGGAGGTCGAAAAAATAAATTTTTAGTTTTAAGAATGAAAAAATTAATTAAAGATTTTTTTAACGCTGAGGGGCACATTAATTTAACAATGATAGATGATCTGGGTGTAGACGGAGATTTTGTAGAGTCCCAAGCTTTTGCTTTTCTTGCTGTTAGATCTTATCTTAAATTACCAATTTCTTTTCCTGAGACAACGGGTTGCGGTAAGCCGATAACTGGTGGTGAAATTGTAAAATATTAAATAAGAGCAGTTTTTTCTTTAATATATTTTTCAATTTCTGAAGTTAATTCTTTTTCTTTGTTTTTAAAAAAATGATTAGAATTTTTTATTTTAGAAAATGGTACCTCTACTCCTTTTTGACTTTTAATTCTATTATCCAAATCAACAATACTTTCTCTAGTTACTAGCTCATCATTTTCACTATATATAACCTGACCCGAAGTTGGACATGGAGCTAGAAAAGAAAAGTCATAAACATTTGGTTGAGGAGACACAGATATAAAATGATTAACTTCTGGTCTTCTCATAATAAGCTGCATACATATTAAAGATCCAAATGAAAATCCAGAAACCCAACATTGACTGTAATCTAAATTCTGTCTTTCAATCCAATCTAAAGCCGCAGCTGCATCTGATAGTTCTCCTTGACCATTATCAAAAACACCATCACTTTTTCCAACACCTCTAAAATTTACTTTAATTACAGAAAAACCATTTCTTTGAAAAATATTATACATTAGTTGAACTATCTTGTTGTTCATTGTCCCTCCATATTGTGGATGAGGGTGTAAAACTATTGCAACTGGAGAACCGAATTTTGGATTCTTATAATATTTTGCTTCCAATCTTCCAGCGGGGCCCGGTATAAAAATTTCCAAACTTTTAGGTTTCATTATTTAATAATGATTATTATTTTCAAAAAAAAGATAAACTTTATAGCATGTTTTTCTGCGTCAAATAAATTATTTTAATTCCGACTATTATACTAGGAATTGTGTTAAAATTATTGTATTACACCACTAATTTATGAAACTTACTACTAAAGGAAGATATGCTGTTATGGCAATGGCCGATTTAGCATCAAATATAAATATTGGGGCAACGAGTCTTTCAGAAATTTCTTTAAGACAGAATATTTCTTTAGCTTATTTAGAACAAATTTTCATAAAATTAAAAAGTAAAAAACTTGTCAAGAGTATAAGGGGGGCTAATGGAGGATATATCCTAGAAAGACCAGCCTCAGAAATAAAATTATCTCATATTATCTTTGCAGTAGATGAAGAAGTTAGGATGCTTAAATGCAAAAAACATTCTAAAAAAGGATGTAATAATAAATCTACTAAGTGCATTACTCATAATTTATGGGATGAATTAGACAAACATATTCACGGCTTTTTTGAAAAAGTGAAATTACAAGATTTGGTGAAACAAAATTAAAACTACAATTAATTATGAAAAATCAAAATATAAATTATAATCAAGACTACAAGTACGGTTTTACTACTGAAATAGAAAATATCAAAGCTCCAAAAGGTCTTTCGGAAAAAACAATAAAATTCATTTCTAAAATTAAAAAAGAACCTAAGTGGATGTTAGATTGGAGATTAAAGGCATTTAATAGATTAAAAGTTTCAAAAGAGCCAGATTGGCAAAAACCTAAATTTCCGAAAATAGATTATCAAAATTTATATTACTACTCGGCTCCAAAAAGCATGAAAGATAAACCCAAAAGTTTAGATGAAGTAGATCCTAAACTTATTGAGACATACAACAAACTGGGTATTCCTCTAAACGAACAAAAAAAATTGAGTGGAATTGCAGTCGATGCTGTTTTTGACTCAGTATCAGTTGCTACAACTTTTAAAGATGAATTGACAAAAAAAGGTATTATTTTTTGTCCAATATCCGAGGCAATTCAAAAACATCCTGACTTGGTAAAAAAATACTTAGGGTCAGTTATTCCTATTAGTGACCATTATTTTGCTACTCTTAATTCTGCAGTTTTTACTGATGGATCTTTTGTATACATTCCTCCAAACACAAAATGCCCAATGGAACTATCCACCTATTTTAGAATTAATGCCTCTGAAACAGGACAATTTGAAAGAACTTTAATTATTGCGGACAAAGGTAGTTATGTAAGTTATCTAGAGGGCTGCACAGCTCCTATGAGAGATGAGAACCAACTTCATGCAGCAAATGTAGAGCTTATTGCTTTAGATGATGCAGAAATTAAATATTCAACAGTTCAGAATTGGTATCCAGGAGATAAAAATGGAGTGGGAGGAATTTATAATTTTGTTACAAAACGTGGTGCTTGTAGAGGAAAGAATTCAAAAATTTCTTGGACTCAAGTAGAAACAGGATCAGCTATTACTTGGAAATATCCTAGTTGCATTTTACAAGGAGATAATTCTGTTGGAGAATTTTATTCAATAGCAATTACTAATAACCACCAGAAAGCAGACACAGGAACAAAAATGATTCATCTCGGAAAAAATACTAAAAGTAAAATCATTTCAAAAGGGATATCTGCTGGAAAGGCAGACAACACTTATAGAGGATTAGTAGATATAGGAAGAAAAGCACTTAATTCTAGAAATTATACTCAATGTGATTCATTATTAATGGGCAATAAGTGCGGGGCTCATACTGTGCCTTATATAAAAAACAAAAACTCTTCATCTACAATTGAACACGAAGCAACAACCTCTAAAATTAATGAAGAACAATTATTCTACTGTAATCAGAGGGGTTTAAATCAAGAGGAAGCTGTTAGTTTAATTGTTAACGGTTTTTGTAAAGATGTTTTGCAACAGTTGCCTATGGAATTTGCTGTAGAAGCCCAAAAATTGGTGGGTATCAGTTTAGAGGGAAGTGTAGGCTAATGTTAGAAATTAAAAATTTAAAAGCTTCTGTTGATGGAAAAGATATTCTTAAAGGCCTAAATATTTCTATTAAACCTGGTGAACTTCATGCTATCATGGGACCAAACGGTTCTGGTAAAAGTACTTTGGCCAACGTTCTTTCTGGAAAAGAAGGTTACAAAATCTCTGGAGAATTAAAATATGAGGGTAAAAATCTTCAAGAAATTCCTATAGAGGAAAGAGCCCAAAAAGGTATTTTTTTAGCTTTTCAATATCCAACAGAAATACCTGGAGTTAATACAAGTAATTTTTTACGCACATCTTTAAATAAAATTAGAAAAGCTAAGGGTAAAAAAGAATTAGATGCATTATCTTTTATAAGAATAATCAAAGAAAAATCTAATGAATTAGGAATGGATGAAAAAATGTTGTCCAGACAACTTAATGTAGGTTTTTCGGGTGGAGAGAAGAAAAAAAATGAAATTTTACAAATGAAAATATTAGAACCAAATTTGATTATTCTTGACGAAACAGACTCGGGACTAGATATAGATGCCTTAAAGATTGTTGCTGAGGGAGTAAATTCATCGAGATCAGATAAAAAATCTTTTTTGGTTATCACTCATTATCAAAGATTATTAAATTTTATTAATCCGGATTTTGTTCATATTTTATCCAATGGAAAAATTATAAAATCTGGATCAATGAAACTTGCAGAGGATCTAGAAAAAACCGGTTACAAAGGAATTAAATAAATGCTTAATTTTAAAATTAACTCTAATGCAATAGAAAAAATAGGTAATTTTAACGCAAAAGAAAAAGAATTTAGATTAAAAAATCTAGATAGTTTTAATAAAAATGGATTTCCTAATAAAAAAAGCGAAGACTGGAAATTTTCAGATTTAAGAGAAATAGTTTCAAAAAATTTTAAAAAATTAGATTTAAAAGTTGTAAAGACCGATGCCCAAAAAATTAAATTTATACAGGAGTTTGACCATAATTATATAATTGTAACTAATGGTGAGCTAACTTCAAGTAATTTTAAATTTGAAGAAAAAAATAAAATCAAAGTACAAAACTATCTAAATAACAATTTTATAAACAAGCAAGAAAATAACCCTTTAATAAATTTAAATCATGCCTTGTCAGATAAAGGTTATTTTTTAGAAGTTGAAGAAAATTATAAACTCAAAAAAATTCTAGTAATTTACAATTTATATACAAATAACTTAAATCAAAATATATTAAATTGTAAAAATAAAATAAAAATAGGTAAAAATTCTGAACTGCACATTTTAGAATATACGATCAATCGGTCTAAAAAGAACTTTTTTAATAATATTTATGAGAATGTTGTTTTAGAACAATCTGCTATTTATAAAAATATTTGTATTTATAATGAAAAAAGTTTTGGTTATTTTCACAAATATTCTTCTAACAAACTAGATACAAAATCTAGTTCTACTTTTTTTATATTTCCTTCAGGATTAAAATTTAATAAATTAGATTTAGAATTTGATTTAAACGGTGAAAATAGTGAATGCAATCTACAAGCAGCATCATATTTAAATCATGATGATCATCAAGAAATTAAAACTAGAATTAATCATTTTGCTCCTAATTGCAAAAGTTTTCAAAAAGTTAAGAACGTTTTAGACTCAGAGAGCAAAGGCATCTAT
The DNA here is from genome assembly GCA_902569735.1 of uncultured Pelagibacteraceae bacterium. Classification (GTDB taxonomy): domain Bacteria; phylum Pseudomonadota; class Alphaproteobacteria; order Pelagibacterales; family Pelagibacteraceae; genus Pelagilacustribacter. Next base: position 15,043 of record CACFVE010000005.1, read on the forward strand.
CAGGGAAAAATCTTTGTAAAAGATATTGCTCAAAAAACTGATGCTTATCAATTAAGCAAAGCAATTCTATTAAATGATGATTCAGAATTTAATTCGAAACCCGAATTAGAAATCTATGCTGATGATGTCAAATGCTCTCATGGATCTTCTTCGGGTAGTATAGACGAAGACTCAATATTTTATTTAATGAGCAGAGGTTTAAACAGACAAGAAGCAATTAAATTACTTGTTGAAGGTTTTTTGAGTGAGATAACCAACGAGATTAAAAGTAATTCTATAAAGAATTTTATAATAGGAAAGTTAGAAGAACAATTACATGAACATAAAAAAAATTAAATCTGAATTTCCTATATTTAAACAAAAGATAAATGGCAAACCATTGGTTTATTTAGATAGCGCAAATTCTTCTCAAAAACCTAAAACTGTGATTAACAGAATTTCAAATTTTTATGAGACAGAATTTTCAAATGTAGGCAGAAGTGTTCATTCTTTAGCAGTTAAAGCTACTAATAGATTTGAAGATACCAGAGATAAGGTGAAGCTTTATTTAAATGCAAAACATAGGGAAGAAATTATTTTTACTAAAAGTGCAACGGAATCAATTAATTTAGTAGCATCATCATTTGGAGAAAAATTTATCAATAAAGGCGATGAAATTTTAACAACTGAATTAGAACATCATTCAAATTATATACCATGGTATTTTATAGGAAAAAAAAAGGGAGCAGTAATCAAATTTGCTCCAGTTAATGAAAAAGGGGAAGTAGAAATAGATGAAATTAAAAAACTAATAACTAATAAAACAAAAATAATTGCTATAACTCATATATCAAATGTGACGGGAACCATAATGCCAATAAAAAAGATAATTGATTTAGCCAAAGAAAAAAAAATTCCTGTTTTAATAGATGGAACTCAAGGAGCACCACATCTAAAATTAGATATGCAAAATCTTGATTGTGATTTTTATGCAATTTCTTGTCATAAAATGTATGGTCCAAATGGTTTAGGAATTCTTTACGCTAAAAAGAAGTGGTTAGATGAACTTCCTCCTTACCAAGGGGGAGGAGGTATGATTAGCGAAGTGTTAAAAGATAAAGTAACTTTTGCGTCTTCACCAACTAAATTTGAAGCAGGAACTATGCAAACAGCAGAAGTCGTGGGCTTTTTTGAAGCAATTAATTTTATTGAGAGTTTAGGAATTAAAAACATAATAAATCATGAAAATGAAGTCCTTGAATATGGTATTGAAAAATTAAAGAAAAATAATTCAGTAAATATCATTGGAGATCCAAAAAACAGAGGTTCAGTAATGTGTTTTACAATGAAAGGAATCCATCCACATGATATAGCAACAATTTTAGATGAAGACGGTGTAGCAATAAGAGCGGGACATCATTGTTGTCAAATACTACATGATAAGTTGGGCATACCAGCTACTGCAAGAGCATCTATTGGTGTCTACAATTCTAAAGAAGATATAGATGTATTATGTGATGCAATTAACAACTGTAAAAAAGTTTTTAATATTTAAATGGAATTGAAAGAATTATATCAAGAAATAATTTTAGATCATGCTAAAAATCCTCGCAATAAAGGCAAATGTGAAAACTATAACCATGATGCAAAAGCTCATAATCCTTTATGTGGAGATAAAGTTCATATTTATATAAATCTAGATAACAATAAAAATATTAAAGGTTTAAGTTTTGAAGGAGAAGGATGTGCAATTTCATTAGCATCTGCATCAATTTTAACAGATATTTTAAAAGGAAAAGATTTGTCTTTTACAAAAAAAATTATAGAAGATTTTTTAAATATGCTTAAAACTAAAAGCAAGATAACCTTGAATAGTCTATCTGAAGATCAAGTAACTACAATTAATTCTTTATCAGGAGTACAGGAATTCCCAATGAGAATAAAGTGTGCTACAATGGCATGGCACACTTTATTATCTGCAATAGAAAATAAAAATACTTAGTATGAGCGATCTTAAAGAAAAAGTAATAAAAGAAATTAAGAAAATTTACGATCCTGAAATTCCTGTTAATATATACGAATTAGGCTTAATCTATAAAATAGAGATTATTGAAGAAAAAAAGGTCAAAATAGATATGACTTTAACTTCTCCTAATTGTCCTGTAGCAGAAAGTTTGCCAAAATCTGTTCAAGATAATATATTAAATTTAAAGGATGTTTCTGAAGTTGAACTCAAATTGGTTTGGGATCCTCCTTGGACTAAGGATAAAATGTCAGAAGCAGCTAAACTAGAATTGAATTTATGAGTGAAAAAGTAATTAAACTTAGTGACAAAGCTGTTAGCAGAATAAAAGAAATTATGTCTCAAGCTCAAAACTCAACTATAGGAGTTAGAGTAGGGGTAAAGTCAGGAGGTTGTGCAGGTATGTCTTATGTTATGGAATATGCAAAGGATGTTAAGCCTAACGAAGAAGTTATAGAAGATAAAGGTGTAAAAGTTTTAATAGACCCAAAAGCGATAATGTATCTTTTAGGTACAGAAATGGATTACAAAAAGGAAAAATTCTCATCCCAATTTGTTTTTAAAAATCCTAATGAAACAGAACGATGTGGATGTGGGGAGTCTTTTAAAGTTTAAAAATTATCCGCTGTAATACATTTCAAACTCTATAGGATGTGGCGTATGTTCAAATTTATAGATCTCTTGGAATTTTAAATCAATATAAGCATCTATTTGATCATCCGTGAATACTCCGCCTTGAGTTAAAAATTTTCTATCTTTGTCTAGACTTTGCATCGCTTCCCTTAATGAACCGCATACTGTCGGTAATTTTTTCACTTCACTTTCAGATAGTGTATACAAATCTTTATCGAAAGATTTACCTGGGTCAATTTTATTCTTAATTCCATCAATTCCTGCCATTAACATTGACGCAAATGTTAAGTAAGGATTACCAGCGGCATCAGGGAATCTAATTTCCATTCTAGCAGCCTTAGGATTGTTTATGATTGGAATTCTACATGATGCAGATCTATTTCTTGCTGAGTAGGCTAAAATTACAGGAGCTTCAAAACCAGGTATTAGTCTTTTATAGCTATTCGTAGTAGCATTAGAAAAAGCGTTTATTGCTTTAGCATGTTTTAAGATTCCTCCAATATAGTATAAAGCTGTTTTCGATAATCCAGAATATTCTTTACCCATAAATACTGGTGTACTTCCTTTCCAAATCGACTGGTGACAGTGCATACCTGATCCATTATCACCTTTTACAGGTTTAGGCATAAAAGTAGCTGTCTTACCAAATGAGTGGGTAACCATTTGAACTGCATATTTATAAAGTTGCAGATTATCAGCCATGTTAGTTAATGTTCCAAAATACATACCTAGCTCGTGTTGGCTAGGAGCAACCTCGTGGTGGTGTTTTTCTACTTTAACACCCATATCTTTAAGAGCTTTTAAATACTCTCCTCTCATATCTTGGGCACTATCTACAGGAGGAACAGGAAAATATCCTCCTTTAATTCCAGGTCTGTGACCCATGTTGCCATTTTCATATTTTTTTCCGGTATTGTACGGACCTTCTGAACTATCAATGCTAAAACTTGTTTCGTTCATATCATTTTTAAATCTAACGTCGTCGAATACAAAAAATTCTGGTTCAGGACCAAAATAAGATTTATCTCCAATTCCAGATTTTTTTAAATAAGACTCAGCTTTTTTAGCAGTTCCCCTTGGATCTCTTTCATAGGGATCTTTATTCACTGCATCAAGAATGTCACAAAAAATATTTAGCGTTGTATGAGAATTAAACGGATCGATAATTGGTCTAGTTAAGTCAGGTTTTAAAAGCATGTCTGACTGATTAATAGCTTTCCAGCCAGCGATTGATGAACCATCAAAAAACACACCGTCATTCAGCAATTCATCATCAACAACGGTAGCGTCCATTGTTACATGTTGCAGCTTACCTCTAGGATCAGTAAATCTTAAGTCAACGAATTCTACCTGCTTGTCTTTCATTAATTTAAGAATATTTTTCGAACTCATTATTCTGCCTTTTTTTTGTTAATGATTAAATTTTCCAAGAACATATATAAGTATTGATTTCAATATATAATAATTAGTATATAACAGCTATGCAATTTATTCATAATACAATCAATACTTGAAATGAGAGAAGCCAAAACAGGGGATATATTACTTTTAACTTTACTAGGTTTAATTTGGGGTTCCTCATTTTTTAATATTAAAATTGCTACTTATTCTTATGAGCCTTTCACTTTAGCTTTAATAAGAGTAATTTTTGCCAGTTTACCTTTGTTGATACTTTGCAAGTATAAAAAAATAAAAGTTCAGGCATTCTCGAAAAACTGGAAACCATATGCTTTGATAGGCCTTTGTAATATTGCAATTCCTTTTACATTAATTGCTATTGGAACAGCAAAAATTAATAGTTATTTGGCTGCAATGTTAATGAGCACTACACCAATGAGCGGATCAATACTTGCTCATTTTTTTACTAAAGATGAAAAAATAACATTATTAAAATCTATCGGAATTCTAATTGGTTTTTTGGGGATATTGTTTTTATTTTTTGATAAATTGGTTATTAATCAAAGTAACTTTATTTATGTGCTTATCACTATTCTTGGTTCTACGTTTTATTCTATAGGAGGAATTTTAACATTAAAATTAAAAGCAAAAGGAAATGAAAATGTAACTACTTCCACAACACTGTGGTCAGTCATTTTTTTATTACCTTTATCAATATTTTTTGAAACACCATGGGAATTAACTCCTTCCGTGGAGTCCACCTTATCACTTTTATATCTTGGAGTAGTTGCTACTGGGTTAGCTTGGTTAATTAGATTTAGAATATTAACTGTGAATGGTTTAGTTTTTCAGACTCAAGTAGCTTATTTAATTCCTATTTTTGGAGTTTTATTTGGATATTTTTTAATGGATGAAATAATTACTTGGAGAGTTTTAATTTCATTGATTATAATAATATTAGGTATTTATATTGTTAAAAAGAACAACAAAGGTATAGAAAAATAAAATGCAACCAGATTCAGTTGAGTTAAGTTTTTTATCAATTTTTGCATTTATAACTTTTTTTATCTTTCTAATTGTTAGCAAATATTCTAATAAACAAGATAATGGTATTCTTTTAGATGATGATTTTTTAAAACCCCAAGCATTTCACAATGAAGCAATATCTCGCAGCGGAGGAATAGCTAGCTTAATATCCTTATTTCTATTTTTTGGTATTTACTATCTTCTTTTTTCAAATATTCTTTATGACTATATTTTTCTATGTACTAGTTTATTTTTAGTGGGTTATTTGGATGATTTAAAGATAGAGATTAGACCGAATATTAGATTAATACTAATGGTTATTTTTTTAACTATTTTTATTATTTTTCTACCCATAAATATCAATAATATAGATTTAATTTTTTTAAATTTATGGTTGGACAATAAAATATTTTCCATTTTTTTTATACTTTTATGTTTTTTATTTATAGTCAACGGAGCAAATTTAATAGATGGTTTTAATGGCCTTTTGACAATTAATTTAATAATCATAAATACGGTTTTATTATTTATTAATTTAAATAATAATGAAATTGAGTTTTCATTTTTTTTAACTGGGCAAGTTGTCATTTTAATTTCATTTCTTCTTTTTAATTTTCCTAAAGCTAAAATTTTTCTAGGAGATGGCGGAGCATATTTATTTGGATCTTTAGTTGCTTTAAATGCCATCATTACTAATAATTTAAATCCACAGGTTTCTTCTTTCTTTTTTTGTATATTATTATTTTATTTATTTTTTGAAGTTTTCTTTTCTTTTATTAGAAAAGTTTATCAAAGAAAATCGCCTGTTGTTCCGGATAAACAACATATGCACATGCTTTCTTTTATAAAAATTTCTGAAAAATTTGGAGTTAATAAGGGCAATTATATTAATTCTATCCTTATAAATTCAATTTTTTCTATACTAGTTTTACCTAGCACATATTTTGCTGAAAATAGTTTAATTTGTAAGTATTGGTTTTTTTCTTTAATCTTAGTTTATACATTTCTTTATATTAGACTTTATCGTTTAACAAAAAATCAAATTGATATATAAATCAACGATTATAATTTGGGCAAGTGGCGGAATTGGTATACGCGCTGGTCTTAGAAACCAGTGCCGCAAGGCTTAAGAGTTCGAGTCTCTTCTTGCCCACCAGAATAAAAATATGAAGATAGAAGTACAGTCAAAAAAAGGTCTTAGAACAACTTTATCAGTTATAGTTGACAAAAAAGTAATTCAAAAAAAGATGGACGAGAGACTAAATGAGTTACAAAAAGAAGTGTCATTAAAAGGATTTAGAACAGGTAAAGTTCCTACTTCAGTAATAAAAAGTCAGTTTGGAAAATCTATTTATGGAGAAGTAATAGATAAAATTTTGAGAGAAACTTCTACAAAGGCTATACAAGAAAAAAAAATTAAAATTGCTGGTCAGCCAAAGATAGATTTAAAAACTTTTGGAGAAGGAAAAGATCTAAACTATGAGCTACAAATTGACTCGTTACCAGATATAAAGCTCAAATCTTTTGAAAAGTATAAAGCAGTTGAATACAAGATTAAAATTGAAGATAAAATAATTAATGACAAAATAAATGATCTATCAAATCAAAACAAGCAGTTTAAAGATAAAAAAGATGAAGAAAAAGCAAAAATTGGTGATCAAGTTATTTTTGATTACTCTGCAACAGTTGATGGTAATAAATTTGAAGGCAGCGAAGGAAAAGGCGTTCAATTAGAACTTGGAAAAGATTTATTTCTAAAAGGTTTTGATGAACAATTGGTAGGTGTAAAAAAAAATGAAGTAAAAAATTTAATTGCAACATTGCCAGTAAATCATCCCAAAAAAGAGTTGGCAAATAAAAAAACAAAATTTGAGTGTAAAATCTTACAAGTAAAAGAAGCTAAAGAAAATAAAATTGATGATAATTTTGCAAAAATTATGGGCACCAAAGATTTAAATGATCTTAAAAAATTAATTGAAAATCAAATTTCTAGCCAATATTCTCAAGCATTAAATTCTATTACAAAAAAGGAAATATTAGATCAGATAGAAAAAAATCACGAACTAGATCTTCCTAAGAACTTGATAGATCAAGAAATTTCAATCATGACTCAAAGCTTAAAAGATAAAGAAAAAGATAAACATAAAACAAATAATGAAAAAATTGCCAAATCTAGAATTAAATTAGGTTTAATTCTTAATGAATATGGCGAACAAAATAACTTAAAAGTTTCAGATGATGAAGTTAAAGCTGAAATTCAAAAACAAATAAAGGGAATGCCCGGACAAGAAAAAATGGTTCTTGACTACTATCAAAAAAATCCTAGCGCTTCTCAAAGCCTAAAAGGTTCAATTTATGAAGAAAAAATTATTAGTTTGATTAAATCAAAAATTAAACTTGAAATTAAAAATATAAACACGAAAGAGGCTGAACAAATTATATCTAAATTTAATAAACCTAATTTAGATAGATCTAATACTGAAAAAACTCTATCTCCCGATAAAAATAAAATAAAATCAAAAAAAATTAGTAAAAAGTAATCAATAGTTGTATAAAACGTTCTATGAGTCGCGATAACGAGGAGAAAATGAATAGTCTCATTCCTATGGTTGTTGAACAGACCAGTAAAGGGGAGAGAGCTTATGATATTTATTCAAGGCTATTAAAAGAAAGAATTGTTTTTTTAGTAGGACCAGTGAATGATAATGTAGCATCATTAGTAACTGCCCAACTTTTATTTTTAGAGTCTGAAAATCCGAATAAAGAAATTAGTTTTTATATCAATAGCCCAGGTGGACTTGTCACTGCCGGTCTAGGAATTTATGATACTATGCAATACATTAACTCACCTGTTTCTACTTTATGTATAGGTCAAGCTTCTTCAATGGGATCTTTTTTACTAGCTGCAGGAGAGAAAGGTAAAAGATACTCATTACCTAATTCAAGAATAATGGTACACCAACCCTCTGCTGGATTTCAAGGCCAAGCAACAGATATACAAATTCATGCTAAAGAGATTCTTTCTTTAAAAGAAAGATTGAACACAATTTATTCTAAACACACCGGAAAGTCGGTTGATGAAATTTCTAAAGCTTTAGAGAGAGATAATTTTATGACAGCTAATGATGCCAAGAAATTTGGTTTAATTGACTCTGTTGTGGAAAAGAGAAAATAAAGCACTATATATAGCTTTGTTTACAACTTCAGCTTGATAAGGATATTCGAGACATCTATTATAAATTTATTGATTCGTTATGACAGAAAAAAATAATAAAAATATTCTTTACTGTTCTTTCTGTGGAAAGAGCCAACACGAAGTAAGAAAACTTATTGCTGGGCCAACTGTTTTTATTTGTGATGAGTGCGTCGAACTTTGTATGGATATTATTAAAGAGGAAAACAAAAGTTCTCTAGTTAAACATCAAGATGGAGTTCCAACACCAAAAGAAATTTGCAATGTACTAGATGATTATGTTATCGGCCAAAAGTTAGCAAAAGAGATATTATCTGTAGCTGTTCACAATCATTATAAAAGATTAAACCACGAAACTAAAAACAACAAAGATATAGAATTATCGAAATCAAATATTCTTTTAGTTGGTCCAACAGGTTGCGGTAAAACATTATTAGCACAAACTCTTGCTAGGATTTTAGACGTACCATTTACTATGGCAGACGCAACTACATTAACCGAAGCTGGTTATGTTGGTGAAGATGTAGAAAATATTATTTTAAAACTATTACAGGCAGCAGATTACAATGTTGAAAAAGCACAAAGAGGGATTGTGTATATCGATGAGGTAGATAAAATTAGTAGAAAGGCTGAAAATCCATCGATTACAAGAGACGTTTCTGGTGAAGGAGTACAACAAGCTTTATTAAAAATTATGGAAGGAACTATTGCTAGTGTTCCGCCTCAAGGCGGAAGAAAACATCCTCAGCAAGAATTTTTGCAAGTAGATACTACCAATATATTATTTATTTGTGGTGGGGCATTTGCTGGCTTAGATAAATTAATTGATAGAAGAGGAAAAGGAAGTTCTATTGGTTTTGGCGCTAAAGTTAAAAGTTATAAAGAACAATCATTATCAGAAATTATGAAACAATTAGAACCAGAGGATCTTATTAAATATGGATTAATTCCAGAATTTATTGGTAGAATGCCAATCATAGCTACTCTAGATGATTTAGATGAAAAGTCGTTAGTAAGAATTCTTAAAGAACCAAAAAACTCATTAATAAAACAATATCAAAGATTATTTGAATTTGAAAATGTTGAACTAAGTTTCCAAGATGATGCAATATCAGAAATAGCAAAAAAAGCTATTTCTAAAAAAACTGGTGCCAGAGGCCTTAGATCGATATTAGAGAATATTCTTTTAAAAACTATGTTTGAATTACCAGATATGGAAGATGTTGCTAAAGTTACTATTGATAAATCATCTGTTAAAGGTAATTCGGAACCTATCGTCACATACGGCAAAAAACAATCAACATCTGTAGCGTAAGTTTTGATTTGTTTCTTGAAATCAGTATATTAATTACCATATAAATAAATTATGAAAGCAACTTATATAAAACCTCTTTTACCACTTCGTGATATTGTAATTTTCCCTTCAATGGTAATTCCACTGTTTGTTGGAAGAGAAAAATCCATTAGAGCTTTACAAGAAGTAATGAAATCAGACAAATCTATAGTTTTAGTTACTCAAAAAAATTCTGAGATTGATGACCCCGAGTCTAAAGATTTATATTCATATGGTTGTTTAAGTAAAGTTCTTCAACTTTTAAAGTTACCTGACGGAACTGTAAAAGTATTGGTTGAAGGAGAGAAAAGAGTCAAAATCTTAAAATACAATGATAACGATGGTGACAAATTTTTGAAAAGTGAAGTAGAAATTGTAGAAGACACGAATATTTCAAAAGATCTTGAGCTTTTTGCTCTAAGCTTGATAAAAAAATATGAAAAATTATCTATTTTAACAAAAAAAGATTTTAACAATGAAGGCTTAAAGGATTTAAAAAATCCTACTCAAATAGCCAACAATTTATCTTCAAGTTTAGGAATGCAAATTTTCGAAAAACAAGAACTGTTGGAAATGATCGATCTAAAAAAGAGATTAGAAAAAATTCACTCATTTATAGAAAAAGAAACAAGTGTTTTATCTGTAGAGAAAAAAATCAGAGGTAGGGTTAAAAATCAGATGGAAAAAACACAGCGTGAGTATTATTTAAATGAACAGCTAAAAGCTATTCAAAAAGAATTAGGTGAAATTGACGAAGGCAAAGATGAATTAACAAATCTTTCTAGAGCTATAGCGAACGCCAAGATGCCAAAATTAGCAAAAGAAAAATGTTTATCTGAATTAAAAAAATTAAAGTCTATGAGTCCAATGTCTGCTGAAGCTACTGTAGTAAGAAATTATTTAGATTGGATGACAGAGTTACCTTGGTCTGAAAAGTCAAAAATAAATACTGACCTTAAAAATGCTCAAAAAATACTAGATGAAGATCACTATGGTTTAGAAAAAGTTAAAGAAAGAATAATTGAATTTTTAGCTGTGCAAAAAAGAATTCAAAAAATGAAAGGTCCTATTTTATGTTTAGTAGGTCCACCTGGAGTTGGAAAAACATCTTTGGGTAAATCAATAGCAAAAGCTACAAATAGAAAGTTTATTAGAATTTCACTTGGGGGAATTAGAGATGAGGCAGAAATCAGAGGTCATAGAAGAACTTATATAGGTTCTTTACCTGGCAAGATTATACAAATGATGAAAAAAGCTGGTACAAAAAATCCACTCTTTTTATTAGATGAAATTGACAAAGTAGGCAATGACTATAGAGGAGACCCTTCTTCTGCATTATTAGAGGCACTTGATCCTGAACAAAATAAAGAGTTTAACGATCACTATTTAGAGGTAGACTATGACTTGTCAGATGTAATGTTTGTAACAACTGCAAACACATTAAACATTTTACCACCATTACTAGATAGAATGGAAGTAATCAGACTTTCTGGTTATACAGAAGATGAAAAAGTTAAGATTTCTCAAAAGTTTTTAATTCCAAAACAAAGCGAAAACAATGGATTAAAAAAAGAAGAATGGAGTATTGATGAAAAAGTCAATCGAAAAATTATAAGAGACTATACCAGAGAGTCTGGCGTTAGAAATTTAGAAAGAGAAATATCAAAAGTAGCAAGAAAATTAGTCAAAAAAATTGATAACGATGAGAAAATAAATAATCCTATAAATGAGAAAGATATGAAAGATTTGTTGGGAGTACAAAAGTTTAACTATGGTGAAATTGAAGAGGAAAATAGAATAGGAGTTGTTACCGGCTTAGCTTGGACAGAAGTTGGAGGAGAAATTTTAAAGATAGAATCAGCAATAATGCCTGGTAAAGGAAAAATGCAAATTACAGGAAAATTAGGTGATGTTATGCAAGAATCTGTCAAAGCAGCAAAATCTTATATACGCTCTAAAAGTTTAGAGTATGGAATTATACCTCCTATATTTGATAAAAAAGATTTTCATATACATGTTCCAGAAGGCGCAACTCCAAAAGATGGACCTTCAGCTGGAATAGGAATGGTTACTTCTATAATTTCATCTATTACAGAAATACCAGTAGATAAAAAGGTTGCTATGACTGGGGAGATAACTTTAAGAGGAATTGTTTTACCTATTGGTGGTTTAAAAGAAAAATTATTGGCTGCTCATAGAGCGGGAATTAAAAAAGTTCTAATACCTATGGAAAATAAAAAAGATTTAGCCGAGGTTCCAAAAACTATATTAGAAACAATGGAAATCATTCCAGTAAAAAATGTGGATGAGGTTTTAAAAGTAGCTTTAATTAAACCTTTAAAAAGAGTTGAGTGGGTGGAAGTAGATCAAATTTCAAAAGAAAAATCTAAAAAAGAAGAACTTAGTACTCATTAACAAACGTCAATCTAACCAGTCCTTGTATTTTACAAGGTTTGAGTCAATATAGTTTGGAAGAACGTCATTACTTACTTTTTTTAAAATAGATTTACCCGACCATTTATAAGCTTTTTGATCTACACTATGATCATACATTACTCTTTTTTCAGCTATTAGCTTTTTAATATCATTAATTTTTAATCCGCTTACTTCAAATTCATAATGGTGAGCAAAATTCAAAAGTTTTTTTTCGAGTTCTTCTGGTGTTCTTAAGCATGTAAAATGCCAACCACCATTTTTAACAAAAAATAAATTCGAGTATTTCTTTTTTGAAAATAAAACATCTAATCTCCATTTAGGGTAATTTTTACCTTTAATATTTCTTAACCATTGAGGTGATAAAAAATTCTTTTTTTTTGTTGCTTTAGAGCCTAACCATGTAAGATTTTCATAAAACAAATTTAACTTATAATAAAACATTTTTTGTTCAAATAATAAAATTTTGTTACCTATTTTTGAGAAATCTAAATTTTCTAGGTTTGGTATTTCATCAAGATCACTAATTAATATTAAATCTTCTTCTTCTGCTTGTGTAATCCCTTTATTTAAATGTTCTCTTTGAAAATAATCTCGTGCCATTCCATTTAAGATTAATTTTTCACCTCTTTTACCTTCTGACTCACCTTTAATAAGGTTTAAAATATTTGGAGGAGGTTTATCAACAACTATATAATCAATCTTGTCTTTAAATTTTTTAAATTTATTAATATCAAATCTTAATTCTTTTTTAGTTCCATTATGGGTGTAAGTGGCTTCTGTAATTACAAATTTTTTTATGTATTTATTTAGAATATTAAATCTTAGATCTAAAAGTAGATCTTCATCAAAATACATGAAGCAATCGTAGATATTCATGATAATTGAGTTATAATAAAAATTAATGTAAGTAAATGAAATAGATATTCAAATGGTAAAAAAAATCATTATAACTGGTGGCCTAGGGTACATTGGAACTGAACTTTGTAAAATTTATTCTGGTGTTAGCTGGCACCACAAAATAATAGTTATCGATAATAGATTTGTTTCAGAAAGAGTTAATCAAATTCGTAATTGGAATATGGAGTTTATTCATGGTGATATTTTAGATAGAGATTTAGTTAATAAATATTTTAAAGATGTAGATATTGTTCATCATCTAGCAGGTGTGACTCAAGTTCCAAGAACTAAAAGTGAGTCTAATAAAGAAATAGATGAAAAAATTACACTTGTTGCAGAAAAAGGAACTCAAAATATTTTAGATGTAATTAGTAAAAAATGTAAAATAATTTTTCCCTCCACTCATGTAGTTTATGAGGGAATTGATAAAGTTAAAAATGACATTAAAGAAGATGAAGAAACCAAACCAGTTTTGTCATACTCATCGTCCAAAGCAATTAATGAAAAACAATTAAAAGAGTCTGGAAAAAATTATGTTATTTTAAGACTTGGGTCTGTATACGGTTATTCAACGGATACAGCTCGTATAGATATAATGCCTAATTTGTTCTCAAAAATTGCTTCTCAAAATGGTACTCTTAAACTTTTTGCAGGTGGAAGGCAGGTAAAAAGTCTAGTACCCTTGATTGACGTAGCAAGATGTTTCAAATTTATAGAAGAAAGAGAGGATTTATCTTCAGAAATATTTAATTTAACCAAGGATACTCTTACAGTAAAAGAAGTTGCTGAAATTTGTAAAAAACATAATCCAAAAATAATACTTAGAGAAACTAATGATGAAATTCCAAATTTAGGATTTTCTTTATCAAATAAAAAAATTTTAAACACCGGATTTAAGTTTTTATATGGTTTAGATGAAAGTATTAAGGAAATGATTACAAAATGGTCAAAACAAGATTTAATTAAAGATCTGGAACATGTTAGAGACGGACATGATTTATATGTAGATAAGAGAGGTAGAATTAGCAATCATGAATTAACAGAACCCATTAATTTAATTGGATTGATAGACTCAAAAAAAGGAACAATAAGAGCAAATCATTATCACCCCCAACAAGAACAAAAATGTTTATTTACTAAAGGTCAAATTATAGAAGTTTTTCAAGATATAATTAATCCCAACTCACCTAAAATTACTCAAGTAGTTAACGAAGGACAACTTTCTATAATTAAACCAAACGTAGCTCATACAATGGTTTTTACGAAAGATACAACTTTTTTAAATTTAGTTAGAGGTGAAAGAGATCATGATAACTATGGAATAACGCATACAATAAAACATGTTTTTGTTGATGAAAAAGAAAAAAATTTACTGCTGAAGTATTATAAATTTGATTGTAGATCCTGTGGTAATACTAATCTGAAAAGAGTAATTTCACTAGGATATCAACCTTTGGCAAATAATTTACTTAGAAAAGTAAAGGAAGAATGTGAGCTTTATCCTCTTGAGATGAATTATTGTGAAAAATGTCATAACTGCCAACTTTCAGTTGCTGTAGATCCTAAAAAAATGTTTTCAAATTATTTATATACTTCCTCAACCTCAAAAGTTTTTAGAGGACATTTTGTTAATGCAGCCAAAAAATATATCAAAGACTTAAAACTAAATAAAAAAAATTCTTATGTTATTGATATTGGAAGTAATGATGGTGTAGCGCTAAAGCCTTTTAAGGATCTAGGATTTAAACACTTACTCGGAGTAGAACCAGCTAAAAATTTAGCAAAGTTAGCTAATAAGAATAAAATAAAAACATTTAACGGTTTTCTAGAGAAAAAAAATCTTAAAAAAATTAGAAAAAATGCAGATTTAATTTTAGCATCTAATGTATTCGCACATTCTGATAAATTAAAAGAGATGGCAGAATGTATGTTAAATTTATTAAGCAAAGAAGGAGTTATTATTATCGAAGTACAATACTTAATGAATACATTAAAAGATTTAACTTTCGACAATATTTATCATGAGCATTATAACTACTGGTCACTAACATCTTTAATAAACTTTTTTAATCAGTTTGATGCAAAAATATATAAATCTGAAAAAGTTGATACACACGGTGGTTCAATTAGGATTTATGTGAAAAAAAATAAAAAAACAAAAATTGAAAGTAGTGTTAAAAAAATGCTTAGCGAAGAAACAAAGTTTGGAATAAAAAAATTTAAAACATATCAAGAATTTGGAAATAAAGTTTACCAAATTAGAAAAAATGTAAGGAAAAATATTAAAAAATTAAGAGAAAAAAATAATTTAATTATAGGCTACGGCGCACCTGCAAAAGCTACTACTGCTTTGAATTTTTTTGGCATTTCAAAAGAAATTGATTTTATAGTTGAGGATAACAAATTAAAACACGAAAAGTTTATTCCAGGAGTCAAAATTCCTATTAAAAATAAATCTCATATTAAAGATAAAAATAATACTCTTGTTGTTTTAGCTTGGAATTTTTTTAAAGATATTAAAAAAAACAATGATAATTTGTCTGATAATTTTATAAATATTAAAGATTTAGAAACTAATAACTAGTAATTAGGTTTCTAAAAATTTCAAAAATATTTCTTATATTTTCAAAAAAGTAACTAAGGTAAAATTCTGTGATAGGAAATAACGTTATTATATAGCTTTGGGCAAAATATAAAGACCTTGAAAAAAATATTATGAATACCAAAAATACAAGTAGCGAACTATAAAAGCCAAATGAAACTTTATCTTTAGTAATTGATTTTTTTGAAACTGTTGGTTTAGTATCTTTTATTTTGATACCATGTTTTTTTGCAAGGTATTCCGGGGAATATAAATTTATTTCTCTACTTTTTTTTGGAATTTTTCTTTTAGGACTTGCAGGTTTTTTTGGACTTATAGTTTTTTTTGGACTTACAGGTTTAGTGATAGTTTGCTTTATAGCAGTTTTTGAAATTACCTCCTTTTTCTTAGCTATCTCGACAGGAAATTGCTTCCATTGATTCCCACATGAACTACACTGAACTAAACGTCCATTAACGCCTATAGCATTGTCAGGAACTACAAATTTTTTCTCACAAGAATTACAGGTTAAAATCATAATTTCTCAATATTACTGGTATTTATCAAAAATTAAATACTTTTTTACTTTATAAATTATTTATTGTATATGTCGATTTCGTTTGTTAGGGGCGGTTAGCTCAGTTGGTAGAGCATCTCGTTTACACCGAGAGGGTCATAGGTTCGAGTCCTTTACCGCCCACCATTGATTGTGTGGGGGTGTAGCTCAGTTGGTTAGAGCGCCTGCCTGTCACGCAGGAGGTCGCGGGTTCGAGTCCCGTCACTCCCGCCACTACATGATAATCATTTTCATCTAAAATTAATAACCGCGCTAATATTGTTTCTGTACTCTTTCATTTTAAATGTTATAACTGATTCAAGAATTAATATAAGAACCCCTAAACTTTAAGTATTAGGGTAGGTATTGATTAAACATGATTTATAACTTTTTAATAGACTATCTATCAATAATAATTTTTCTATTTATTGCTTTATTTCTAAGCATTGGTTTTATAGTTATAAATTATTTAGCATCACCCTCTAACCCTGATCCTGAAAAATTGT
The DNA here is from genome assembly GCA_902569735.1 of uncultured Pelagibacteraceae bacterium. Taxonomy (GTDB): domain Bacteria; phylum Pseudomonadota; class Alphaproteobacteria; order Pelagibacterales; family Pelagibacteraceae; genus Pelagilacustribacter. The sequence continues at coordinate 31,604 of CACFVE010000005.1, forward strand.
CTGCTTATGAATGTGGTTTTGAGCCATTTGAAGACTCAAGAATGGAGTTTGATGTAAGGTTTTATTTGGTGGCAATTTTATTTATCATATTTGATTTAGAGATAGCTTTCCTTTTTCCATGGGCAATATCTTTAGGTGATTTAGGCGCCCTTGGCTTTTGGTCGATGATGGTCTTCTTGGCTATTTTAACAATTGGATTCATTTATGAATGGAAAAAAGGAGCTTTAGAATGGGAGTAAATTTTGGATCATTTTCAAAAAAAGAAAAAGAAATACCAGAGGAATTTAAAGATTTAGCAAAAGATTTTGCTGAAAAAGGTTTTATTACTACATCTTCTGAAAATTTAATTAATTGGGCTAGAACAGGCTCGTTACATTGGATGACATTTGGTCTAGCCTGCTGTGCTGTTGAGATGATGCATACATCAATGCCAAGGTATGATCTTGAAAGATTTGGTGCTGCTCCAAGAGCTTCTCCAAGGCAATCTGATGTAATGATAGTAGCAGGAACTCTTACAAACAAAATGGCTCCTGCTCTTAGAAAAGTTTATGATCAAATGCCCGAGCCAAGATATGTTGTGTCAATGGGTAGCTGTGCAAACGGAGGAGGATACTATCATTATTCATACTCAGTAGTGAGAGGTTGTGATAAAATTGTTCCAGTCGATATCTATATTCCTGGATGCCCTCCTTCTGCTGAGGCACTTCTTTACGGAATTTTACAACTACAAAAAAAAATAAGAAGAGAAGGAACCTTACAAAGATAATGGCAATAGATAATTTAAAAAAACTGGAAAAACTAATTAACTCAGAGTTAAGCAGCAAGATTCAAAATTCATCTATAAAAAATGGTGAGTTACTAATTGAAATAAATGAAAACAATTTAATCGAAGTATTACAATTTTTAAAATCGAACGAAAAATGTAAATTTAGGCAATTAATCGATATTGCTGGAGTTGATTATCCCGAAGAAGAAAAACGTTTTCAATTAGTATATCTTCTTTTATCTCATGAAAGAAATGAAAGAATAAAGCTCTCAATCAAATTTCAATCTGACGAAATTATAAACTCAATTACAAAAATATTTTCTTCTGCTAATTGGATGGAGAGAGAAGTGTTTGATATGTATGGAATAAAATTTAAAAATCATCCAGACTTAAGAAGAATTTTGACAGATTATGGTTTTAAAGGCCATCCTTTAAGAAAAGATTTTCCATTAACTGGTTTTAACGAAGTTAGATACAGCGAAAAAGAAAAAAAAGTTATTTATGAACCTGTAAAACTTGAACAAAATTACAGAAACTTTGATTTTGAAAGTCCATGGGAAGGAACAAATTATATAAAAGAAATTAAAAATTTGAAAAAAGATGGTTAAAAGAACTAAATCTCTAAATTTAAATTTTGGGCCTCAGCATCCAGCAGCACATGGTGTGCTTAGACTTATTCTTCAATTGGATGGAGAAGTTGTAGAAAAAGCAGACCCACATATTGGATTGCTTCATAGAGGAACGGAAAAACTTATTGAACATAAAACATATGCTCAAGCATTACCTTATTTTGATAGGTTAGATTATGTTGCTCCAATGAATCAAGAACATGCTTTTGCTTTAGCAGCTGAAAAATTATTAAATATTGAAGTTCCAATTCGAGCAAAATATATACGGGTAATCTTTTGTGAAATTGGAAGAATTTTAAGTCATATACTTAATGTAACTACTCAGGCATTGGATGTTGGAGCTTTAACCCCTTCTTTATGGGGTTTTGAGGAAAGAGAAACTTTAATGACTTTTTATGAAAGAGCTTCTGGATCAAGATTACATGCAAATTATTTTAGAACCGGAGGCGTCAATCAAGATGTGCCTTTAAGATTATTAGAGGATATTGAAAAATTTTGTAAATCTTTTCCGAGAATCTTAAATGATTTGGAAAGCTTATTAACGGATAATCGTATATTTAAACAAAGGAATGTTGAAATTGGAATAGTAAGCAAACAAGAAGCATTAGATCATAGCTTTTCAGGAGTTATGTTAAGAGGATCAGGAGTTTCATGGGACCTAAGAAAATCTCAACCTTATGAAATATATAAAGATTTAGATTTTAAAATTCCTGTAGGAAAAAATGGTGATTGTTATGATCGTTATCTTTGCAGAATTGAAGAGATGAGGGAAAGTGTAAAAATCATTTTGCAATGTATAGAAAAAATACCTAAAGGGCCGATTAAATCAGTAGACGGCAAAATATCTCCTCCTAGCAGGCAAGACTTAAAACAGTCAATGGAAGCTCTAATACATCATTTTAAATTATTTACTGAAGGATACAGAGTACCAAAAGGAGATGTTTATACTGCAGTTGAAGCTCCCAAAGGAGAGTTTGGTGTTTATTTAATATCTGATGGAAGCAGTAAACCTTATAGGTGTAAAATAAGAGCACCTGGATTTTCTCATCTACAAGCAATGGATTATTTAATTCGCGGCCATATGCTAGCTGATGTACCAGCGGTACTTGGTTCTTTAGATATAGTTTTTGGTGAGGTAGATCGATGAGTTTAAAAAAAGTACATTCAGAACAACCAAAAGAATTTAAGTTTTCCAACGAGAATTTAAAAAAAGCCGAAGAAATATTAAAAAGGTACCCTGAAAAAAATAGAAAGAGCGCTGTTATGCCTTTTTTATATTTAGCACAAAGACAAAATAATAATTGGATTCCATTAGCTGCATTGAAGTACATAGCTAACCATCTTTCAATGCCATACATTTCTGTTTATGAAATAGCAACTTTTTATTCTATGTATAACCTTGCTCCGGTAGGTAAGCATTTCGTACAAGTTTGCACAACAACACCGTGTCTAATTCGTGGAGCGGATAAGATTGTCAAATTATGCAAAGAAAAGATTGCATCAAGTGAAAATACTTTATCTAAAGATGGTACTTGTTCTTGGATGGAAGTGGAGTGTTTAGGTGCTTGTGTTAATGCACCCATGATACAAGTTAACGATGACTACTACGAAGATCTAAATGAAAAAAGCACTATTGAGATTTTAGACTCTTTAATTAAAGATAAACCTTTAAAACCAGGTTCTTACAGAGGACGTCAGAGCACTGCTCCTGAAAAAAAACAATTAAAAAATGGAGAAAGTCATGCTTAAGCCTGAAGATAAAATTTTTAAAAATCTTTATAATGAACTGGGTTGGGAAATTAATAGCGCAATCAAAAGAAATGATTGGAAAGACACTAAAAATATAATTTCTAAAGGAAGGGAGTGGATTATTAATGAGGTAAAAACTTCTGAGCTTAGAGGAAGAGGAGGAGCGGGGTTTTCCACAGGTCTAAAATGGTCATTTGCTCCACAAGAAGTTGGTTCAAGACCGCACTACTTAGTCATTAATGCAGATGAGTCAGAGCCTGGAACTTGCAAGGATAGAGATATATTAAGGTTTGAACCTCAAAAATTAATTGAAGGCTGTTTGATAGCTGGTTATGCGGTGAACGCACATGTTTGCTATATTTATATTAGAGGAGAATACATTAAAGAAGGTAAAAGACTACAAGATGCTATTGATCAAGCATATAAAAAAAACTTTTTAGGAAAAAACGCATGTGACACTGGATGGGATTTTGATATTCACATTCATTATGGAGCTGGCGCTTACATTTGTGGGGAAGAAACAGCTTTACTAGAGAGTATGGAGGGAAATAAAGGTCAACCAAGATTAAAACCTCCTTTTCCTGCGTTAGTGGGTTTGTATGGATGCCCAACAATAGTTAATAACGTAGAGACAATAGCAGTTGTACCAACAATTCTTAGAAGAGGTGGTAAATGGTTTGCTTCAATCGGTAAACCAAAAAACACTGGAACTAAAATATTTTGTATTTCTGGAAATGTAAATTCTCCATGTAATGTTGAAGAGGAAATGGGTATTCCACTTAAAGAATTAATTGAAAAATATGCCGGTGGAGTAATAGGAGGCTGGGAAAACCTTCAAGCGGTAATTCCTGGTGGTTCATCAATGCCTTTACTATCCAAAAAAATATGTGACACGATTACGATGGACTTTGACTCTTTAATTAAAAATAAAAGTGGATTGGGCACAGCCGGTATAGTTGTTATAAATAAAAATCAAGACATTGTTTCTTGTATGGCAAGAATAGCGAGATTTTATAAGCACGAAAGCTGTGGTCAGTGTACGCCTTGTAGGGAAGGGGCGGGTTGGATGTGGAGAATTCTTGATAGAGTCGCTAAAAGAAAAGCAACCTTCAGTGATGTAGACTTATTGTCAGATGTAACAAAACAAATTGAAGGACATACAATTTGTGCATTTGGAGAAGGAGCTGCTTGGCCAGTTCAAGGTTTGTTAAGACATTTTAGAAAAGAAATAGAAAGTCGTTGTAGAGAAGAACCTTTAATAAAGAAAAAAATAGATAACCCATATTTAGTTGATCAACATTTGTTGGAGGATAAAAATGCCTAAAATTAATATAAATGGGAAAGAGATAGAATTTGAAAAAGGCATGACAATTTTACAAGCTTGTGAGCTTGCAAATGTAGAGATACCAAGATTTTGTTATCACGAAAAATTATCTATAGCAGGAAATTGTAGAATGTGTTTGGTTGAAATGGACAAATCTCCAAAACCAATAGCATCTTGTGCCATGCCAGCAGCTGAAGGTATGAATATTAAAACCAACACTGCATTCGTTGAAAAAGCAAGAAAAGGTGTAATGGAATTTTTATTAGCTAATCATCCATTAGATTGTCCAGTTTGTGATCAAGGAGGAGAATGCGATTTGCAGGATCAATCTATGTTTTATGGAGTTGATAAATCAAGATTTGTGGAAAATAAAAGACAAGTAAAGGAAAAATATATGGGTCCTTTAATAAAAACCCAAATGACGAGATGTATTCATTGCACAAGATGTGTCAGGTTTGCAACTGAAGTTGCAGGAGTTCCGGAAATAGGAGCTATAGGCAGGGGTGAGAACATGGAAATTACAACTTATTTAGAAAAAGCAATGGAGTCAGAGCTTTCTGCTAACGTTATAGACCTATGTCCAGTGGGAGCTTTAACTTCAAAACCTTATGCTTTTGAAGCTAGACCTTGGGAGTTGAAAAAGACAGAGAGCATTGATGTAATGGACTCAGTAGGTTCAAATATTAGAGTTGATACATATAATTGGGAAGTAAAAAGAATATTACCAAGATTAAACAATGATATTAATGAAGAGTGGATTTCTGACAAGACAAGATATTCTTGCGATGGTTTATTAAAACAGAGAATAGATGTTCCATACGTTAAAAAAGATAATAAATTACAAAAATCTACCTGGGACGAAGTAATTAATCTAATATCTAATAAAATTAAATCGATAAAATCAGATGAAATAGGTGGGCATATTGGAGATTTGGTAAATCTAGAAAACGCTTTGGCTTTTAAAAAATTTTTTAAAGTTTTTAATAGCCAAAATTTAGAATTTAGAGAAAAAAAGTTTTATATAAATTCGTCAGAAAAAAGCAATTATATATTCAACACTTCAATTAAAGGCATAGAGGAATCAGACTTAATTCTTTTAATTGGTACAAATCCAAGATTAGAGGCTACAATGTTAAATGCTCGAATAAGAAAAACATTTGTGCAAAAAAGTGTGCCTATATATTCAATCGGTAATCCTGGAGATCTTACTTATGAATATACTGTAATAGGAAACAAAACAGATGATATAAGAAAAATAATAAACAATGAAGTTGAATTTTCTAAAAAATTACTATCATCAAAAAAACCTATAATAATTATTGGCGAGTCGGCTTTAGAACTTAAAAGCGGTAAGTATATTTTGGAAGAATTTAAAAATTTATTAAAAAAAAATAATTTTATTAATAAAGATTGGAACGCTTTTAATTTTTTACCACAAAATGCATCCACTGTTGGCTTAATAGATTTAAAAGTTTTGCCAAAAGATGATGAAGAAAATTGTTCTTTTTTTGAAAAGTTAAAAAATAACAAATTTAAATTATTATATCTTTTGGGTTCAGATAATTTAGAAATTAAAAAAGATAAAGAGTTTATTATTTATCAAGGAAGTCATGGCGACAGAGGTGCAGAGATAGCTGATATAGTTCTTCCTAGTGCCGCTTATACAGAACAAAATGGTCTATATGAAAACTTGGAAGGTCGAGTTCAAGAATGTAAAAAAGCCTCATATCCTATTGGAGATTCCTTAGAAGATTGGAAAATTTTTAATTTAATTATGAAAAAATTAGATAAAACTGAAAATTTATCAAATTTTGACACATTAAGAAAAGAAGTTTTAAACACTATACCAAATTTTTCTAAATTAAACGAGCTTCCGGTTTACAAAGATAGTGCAAATATAAATTATGAAACAAGTTTTATAAATGAAGATGTTTTAATTAGAGAACTGGACTATTTTTATAGCAATTCTATCTCTCGAGCATCGAAAACGATGAATGAATGTCGTCAAATTAATCAAAAATCTAAAAAAACAGGAACTGATAATTAATGATAGAATATTTACAAATTTTAGGATTTGAAGTTTATAAGATCCTTTTCTTACTTATACCTATACTCGTTTCTGTAGCAATGATTGTATGGTTAGATAGAAGAGTTTGGGGCTTAGTTCAAAAAAGAAGAGGGCCTAATGTTGTTGGTCCTTTTGGTCTTTTTCAGACTTTAGCCGATGCTTTAAAGTATATTTTTAAAGAAATTATTATTCCCGCTAGTGCTAATAAAGTGGTTTTTATTCTTGCTCCAATAGTAACTATGACACTAGCTTTAGTTGCTTGGGCTGTTATTCCAATGAGCGAGGAATTTGTATTGTCAGATATTAATGTAGGTGTGTTGTATTTATTTGCGGTTTCATCACTTGGTGTTTATGGAATAATTATGGGTGGTTGGGCCTCCAACTCAAAATATCCTTTTCTTGGAGCTATTAGATCAGCTGCTCAGATGGTCTCCTACGAGGTTTCGATAGGCATAATTATAATAAATGTTCTTTTATGCGTTGGCTCATTAAATTTAAAAGACATTGTCTTAGCACAACAAGACTTATGGTATGTGATACCACTTTTTCCTATGTTTGTTATTTTTTTTATTTCGGCTCTGGCAGAAACAAATAGACCACCTTTCGATTTGCCCGAGGCCGAAGCAGAATTAGTTGCTGGCTATCAAACAGAATATTCAGGAATGATGTACGCTATGTTTTGGCTTGGAGAATATGCAAATATTCTCTTAATGTGTGCAATGGGCTCTATACTATTTCTTGGAGGTTGGTTGCCATTAATTGATATTTATCCACTTAATTTAGTTCCAGCTCCAATTTGGATGGTGCTTAAAATTTTATTTTTGTTTTTCTTATTTGCACTAATCAAAGCTATTGTACCTAGATATAGATATGATCAGCTTATGAGATTAGGTTGGAAAATTTTCTTACCTTTTTCTTTAATTTATCTAGTTTTAACAGCAAGTTTTTTATTTTATTTTGAAAAATTGCCTAAGGGGAATTTTTAATGTCATTTAGCAGAATTTTAAAAACGATATTTCTTGTAGAATTTATTTCTGGATTATACCTTGCAATTAAAGAGCTATTTAAAAAATCAAAAACTATTAATTATCCTTTTGAAAAAGGATCGATAAGCCCACGAATGAGAGGCGAGCATGCTTTAAGAAGATATCCTAATGGAGAAGAGAGGTGTATAGCTTGCAAATTGTGCGAGGCAGTGTGTCCTGCTCAAGCAATTACAATAGAGTCAACTGAAAGAGCAGATGGAAGCAGAAAAACAACAAGATATGATATTGATATGCTTAAATGTATTTATTGTGGGTTATGCCAAGAGTCATGTCCAGTAGATGCTATAGTTCAAGGACCAAATTTCGAGTTTGCTACAGAAACTAGAGAAGAACTTTACTATAATAAAGAAAAGCTTTTGGCAAATGGGGATAGATGGGAGTCTGTTTTAGCAAAAAATATTAAATTAGATAAACCATATAGATGATATTTCATTCAATTTTCTTCTATTTCTTTTCGATTATAGCAATTTTCTCCTCTTTGATGGTAATAACATCCAGAAGTACTATTAATTCTGTTTTCTTTTTAATTTTAGATTTTATTTCAGTTAGCTGCTTATTCATTATGGTTGGTGCAGAATTTTTAGGAATGATACTCTTAATTGTATATGTGGGCGCGGTGGCAGTACTTTTTTTATTCGTAGTGATGATGCTAAATGTTGCTGAACAAAAACAATCTTGGTTTATTGGACAAAAGACAACTCATTTACCTACGGGATTAATAGTAAGTTTATTGATACTTTTAGAGTTATTAGTTGTAGTTGGAGGGTGGAAATATAAAGAAGATTTTATGTCAAGCAGCACCTTAGTTTTATCTGAAGTTTCCAATACTCATCAATTAGGCCTAGTAATGTACACTGACTATATCCTGTTTTTTCAAATTGCAGGCATAATTCTGCTTTTATCTATGATTGGAGCTATTCTATTAACATTTAGAGAGAGAACTGGAGTGAAGAAACAAAGTTACTTTAGACAAATATCCAGAAATCCTAAGTCTGCTGTAGAACTTATAGATGTTGAGTCAAATAAAGGAGTCAAAATAGATGATTGAAATAGGGTTAGGTCATTATTTATCTTTAGGTGCAATAATTTTCTTTTTAGGAATAATCGGAATTTTTTTAAATAGAAAAAATGTAATCGTAATTTTAATGTCTATTGAGTTAATTTTATTATCTGTAAATATAAATTTAATTTCATTTTCTATTTTTTCTGGAGATATTGTAGGCCAGATATTTACTATGTTGATTCTAACTGTAGCTGCAGCCGAGGCAGCAATAGGACTTGCTATTATTGTCATCTATTACAGAAACAAAGGATCTATAAGAGTAGAAGATATCCACGGCATGAAAGGATAAATGGAATACGCTATTATTTTACTTCCTTTAATTGGATCTATATTTGGTTATTTATTTAAATCATTTTATAAATTTTTCTCAGAAATTTTTACTAGTTTACTAGTAATTATCTCAGCTATTTTATCTCTTGTTGTTTTTTGGAATGGTATTGAAAAGAATATTTATGGTAATTATAAAATTATAGAATGGATTAGTTCTGGGAACTTTGTAGCAAATTGGTCAATTAATATAGATCCATTAAGTTCGGTAATGTTGGTGGTCGTTACATTCGTTTCAGCATTAGTTCATGTCTATTCAATTGGATATATGAGCCATGACCCTCATAAACCTAGATTTATGTCTTATCTTTCGCTTTTTACATTTTCAATGTTAGTTTTGGTAGTTTCAGACAACTTTTTACAATTATTTTTTGGCTGGGAGGGTGTAGGCCTATGTTCATATTTGTTGATAGGTTTTTGGTATAAAAAAGAAACCGCTAACAATGCAGCTATAAAAGCTTTTATAGTAAACAGAATTGGAGATTTTGGTCTTGCAATAGGAATATTTCTAATTTTTTTCTTTTTCGGGACAATTAATTTTCAAGAAGTCTTTCAAGCTGTTCCACAATTTTATGAAGAAAAACTATTATTTTTTGGATTTGAGGCAAATTTAATAACCTTAATTTGTTTATTTTTATTTATTGGAGCCATGGGAAAATCTGCTCAATTTTTATTACATACATGGTTGCCAGACGCGATGGAAGGACCAACTCCTGTTTCAGCTTTAATTCATGCAGCAACAATGGTAACTGCTGGAGTATTTTTAGTTGTGCGGTGTTCTCCATTGTTTGAATATTCTCAAGTGGCATTAAATCTAGTTTCAATAGTAGGAATGATAACAGCAATTTTTGCTGCTTCTGTAGCCCTGGTTCAAAACGATATAAAAAAAATTATTGCATACTCAACTTGTAGTCAATTGGGGTACATGTTTTTTGCAGCAGGCATCGGCGCATATCATGTAGCAGTTTTTCATTTGTTTACTCATGCATTCTTTAAAGCTTTATTATTTTTAGGCTCAGGTTCTGTTATTCATGCTTTTAAAGATGAACAAGATATAAGAAATATGGGTGGTGTAAGAAAAAAACTACCTTTCACCTATTTTTTAATGTTGATAGGAACTTTAGCTCTTACGGGATTTCCATTTTTATCAGGTTTTTATTCTAAAGATGCAATTATTGAGTTTGCATATTTGAGTAATTCATTATTAGGAAATTGTGCAGTCATAATAGGTATATTTACAGCTTTTTTAACTTCAATATATTCTTGGAGATTATTTTTTAAAACATTCCACGGCTCATATAATAATACAAAAATTGATATCTCTGAGACTCATGAATCCCCATTAGTAATGTTAATACCATTATTTTTTTTAGCAGTTGGTTCTATATTTGCTGGATTTTTATTTAAAGAAGTTTTTATCGGGCATCACAGCAATGATTTTTGGCGAACCTCTATTTTCTTCATTAATGAAATTAAACATGATTATGTACCTTTATGGCTATTATTAATTACACCTGTTGTGGTAGTTATTTCCATACCATTATCATTTTACTATTATATATCTAATACCAAGTTTATTGATAACCTAAAAAACAAAAGCTTACCTTTATATAAATTTCTTTTAAACAAATGGTATATCGATGAACTATATGATTTCTTGTTTGTTAATTCAGCCAAAAAAATTGGCTCTTTTTTTTGGAAAAGAGGAGATGTAGGTACAATTGATAGGTTTGGACCTGATGGAATTTCAAAATTAATAAAGATTATTTCAAATAAAGCCGGACGATTACAAACCGGTTTTATTTATGATTATGCTTTTGTAATGTTAATAGGTTTATCGATTCTTTTAACTTATTTAATTTTAAACTAATATGAATTTTCCAATTCTATCAACTTTAATTTTTTTACCTTTATTAAGTTCTTTTTTTATTTTTTTGTCTAAAGATAAAAAAAATAATTTTGGGCCAATTTATATTTCATTATTCAGCAGTATAGCTACTTTTTTATTATCATTATTTTTATGGTATTCCTTGGATATTAATACAGCAGATTTTCAATTCGTAGAGGAAAAATCCTGGATAAATGATTTTATTAAATTTAAATTAGGAGTTGATGGTATTTCTATTTTATTTATTGTTTTAACAACTTTTATAACACCAATATGTATTATTTCTTGTATTAATAGCGTCAAAAACAGAGTTAAAGAGTTTTTAATAGCTATTTTAATACTTGAAACATTTATGATAGGAGTTTTTTGCTCCTTAGATTTAATAATATTTTATCTATTTTTTGAGGCTGGATTAATACCAATGTTTTTAATTATTGGTGTTTGGGGAGGATCAAGAAGAGTTTATTCAGCTTTTAAATTTTTTCTTTTTACTCTCTTAGGTTCCGTTTTAATGTTAGTCGCTATAATAGCAATTTATTGGATAACAGGTACTACGGATGTAACAGAAATTTATAATATAAAAATTCCTCAAGAGTACCAAAATTTATTATGGTTAGCTTTTTTAAGTTCCTTTGCTGTTAAGATGCCAATGTGGCCTGTCCATACTTGGCTACCAGATGCTCACGTTGAAGCACCTACAGCTGGATCAGTGATTTTGGCGGCAATTCTTTTAAAAATGGCTGGGTATGGTTTTTTAAGATTCTCTATACCTATGTTTCCATTCGCGTCTGAATTTTTTACACCATTAATCTATAGCTTAAGTATCATAGCAATTATTTATACTTCACTAGTAGCGTTGATGCAGGATGATATGAAAAAACTAATTGCCTATTCATCGGTTGCTCATATGGGTTATGTAACATTAGGAATTTTTACTTTCACAAAACAAGGTATTGAAGGAAGTATTTTTCAAATGATTAGTCATGGTCTGATTTCTGCTGCCTTATTTTTATGTGTCGGTGTTGTTTATGATAGATTACATTCTAGGTTAATTAGTACTTACGGAGGTTTAGTAAATTATTTACCAAAATATTCATTTTTGTTTTTGGTATTTGCTTTGGCTGCTCTTGGTTTACCAGGGACCACAGGTTTTTTGGGAGAATTTTTAGTTTTAACAGGAACTTTTCAAAAAAGTTATTTAGCTGCATTATTAGGAACTTTTGGGGTAGTTTTGGGCGCAGCATACATGTTATGGCTCAGCAAAAGAGTAATTTTTGGAGTTACGACAAATCCTGAAATTAAAACTTTAAGTGATGTTAATAAGTCTGAAATTATAATGTTAGTTTCTTTAGCTTTTTTAATAATATTTTTTGGTTTTTATCCTGTTCCTCTCATGGAAACATTTGGTGTTTCAGTGAATAGTTTGATTGACAATTATCAACTAGCTTTAAATTCAAGGTAAGAAATGATTAATAACCTTAACATATTACTTCCAGAAATTTTTTTATCTTTATCTATTTTTACATTTTTAATGATCGGAGTCTTTGTAAAAAAAAGTTTCAATTTGATATTTAATTTAACATCTCTAATTTTAATTCTAGCCATAGCCATGATTTTAAATAGCCCAAGTTACGAAGAAAAAATATTTTTAGATAGTTTTACAAGAGACTCTTTTTCAAATTATTTTAAAATTTTAATTCTGATTTCTTCATTATTTGTTTTAAATTCATCAAAAAATTTTATTACTGAAAATAAATTAGATAAATTTGAATACCCAATAATAATTTTATTATCGATATTAGGCATGTTTTTTATGGTTAGTTCTAATGATCTAATTTTATTTTATTTAGGTTTGGAATTACAATCTTTATCACTTTATATTTTAGCTTCAATAGATAGAGACAATTTGAGATCATCTGAAGCAGGTATAAAATATTTTGTACTAAGCGCTTTATCATCAGGTTTATTATTGTATGGTTGCTCTTTATTATACGGATTTACTGGCTCAACAAATTTTGATTTGATTTCAAATGAATTAGATCAAGAAAATATTGGAGCTGTATTTGCCATGGTGTTTATACTAGTAGGTTTAGCCTTTAAAATTTCAGCAGTTCCATTTCATATGTGGACTCCTGATGTTTATGAAGGAGCACCTACATCAATAACAAATTATTTTGCTGTAGTTCCAAAAGTTGCAGGTTTAGCTTTATTAATAAAATTTATGCTTATTCCGTTTTCAAATATACTACTCGAATGGCAAACAATAATTGTTTTTATCTCGATTGCATCAATGATTTTAGGAGCAACAGCTGCAATAGTTCAAAAGAATATAAAAAGACTTTTGGCATATAGTTCTATAAGTCATATTGGTTACGCTTTAGCCGGAGTAGCAACAGGCGCAATATCTGGTTATGAAAGTGCAATAGTATATATTTCAATTTATGTAATTATGAATATAGGTGCTTTTTCATGTCTCTATTTATTAAAAAAAGATGGTCAATATAAAGAAAATATTTCAGAATTATCTGGAATTTCAAAAAAGCATCCACTACTTGCAATATCATTTTTGATAATACTCTTCTCTCTTGCTGGAGTACCACCATTAGGAGGATTTTTTGCAAAGTTCTATGTTTTTACTGCAGTTTTAGAGCAAAAGATGTATTCATTGGCGATTATAGGTTTACTAACAACGGTAATATCAGCTTTTTATTATTTAAAAATTATTAAAACTATTTATTTTGATGACAGTGTTATAACTTTTGAAACAGTGAAAAATAAAACAGCGCAAGTTTCAATTTTTTTAAGTTGTAGTATTTTATTAACTTTCTTTTTGTATCCTTCAATTTTGAGTAATTTGGTTAATTCATTGTTTATTAGTTAATGAAAATTAAGACAATAAACTTTAAAAACGTCAGAAGTACAAACGATATTGCAATAAAGCTGATAAAAAAAAATAAAACTCAACCTACTTTGATCTCTTCAAAAAAACAGACTAATGGAAGAGGGACAATGGGCAAAAAATGGATATCTCAAAAAGGAAATTTATTTATATCAATTTTTTTTGAAATAAATGAAAAAAGAGTCAATTTCAAGCAATTTGCAATTATGAATGCTATTATATTGGAAAAATTGATTTCTAATTTTATTTCAAAAAAAGTTAAAATAAAATGGCCGAATGATTTGTTATACAAAAAAGAGAAAATTTGTGGAATTTTGCAAGAAACAATTATATTTAATAAAAAAAAATATTTAATAGTTGGTATAGGTATTAATACCAATATTAATCCAAAAAACAAAAGCTTTCCATCTACGTCATTAAAAAATATAATAAATAAAAACATAGATAACAAAAAAATATTAAAAAAAATTCAAAATAGATACGAAAAATTGTTAATTGAAATTAAAACATTTTCTTACAAAGAGCTTAAAAAAAGATATAAAAAATAAAGATGAAATATATTGTTGGCGATATAGGAAATACTACTACTAGGATTTGCTTACTAAATCAAAGATTTTTAATTGTTAAATCAGTTATTTTTGATACAAGTAAAATTTTTGAAAAAAAATATTCTAGGAATATATTTAAAAAATTTTTAAAAAAAGATACAAACTCAAAACTTTTATTTTCTAGCGTTGTTCCTTTAGCTTTTAAGAAAATCAAAGCAATTTTTAAAGGATCAAATTATAAGATTATTGAAATTAAAAACTTAAAAATAAAAAAGATAATAAAGATTAATGTGAAAAAACAAAATCAGTTAGGATCTGATAGGATTGTAAATGCAATTGCTGGAAAAAAATATAAAAACTGTTTAATTTTAGACTTTGGTACTGCAACCACTTTTGACATAATTAAAAATGGAGTTTATGAAGGTGGAGTAATAGCACCTGGAGTAAAATTATCTATGATGAACCTGAGTAATTCTACAGCTTTATTACCAATGTTTAGACTAAGAAATAATCAAAAGAATTACGGAAAAAGCACTAAAGATGCATTAAATGCTGGATTCATTTGGGGTTATGAAGGATTGATAAATAATATTATAAACAAAATTACTTCAAAATGGAAAATGAAATATAAAGTAGTGCTAACTGGTGGTTATGCCAATTTTTTTAAAAAGATTATTAAAAAAAAAACTATTGTTGATCAAAATATAACTATCAAAGGAATCTCAAAAGTTTATAAAGAATTATTATGAGTAAGGAACAATTACTTTTTTGTCCGTTAGGAGGATCAGGAGAGATAGGTGGAAATATGAATTTATATGCCTACGGAAAAGAAGATGATCAAAAATGGATTATTGTAGATATGGGTGTTTCATTTGCTGATGACTCTGTTCCTGGTGTAGATTTAATTATGCCAGATGCAGGTTTTATTATTGATAAGAAAGATGATTTACTTGGAATTGTTTTAACACATGCCCATGAAGACCATATCGGAGCTGTTGCACATATATGGCCTTATTTAAAATGCAAAATGCACGCAACACCATTTACTGCCGCTCTTATTCTTGAAAAATTTAAAGAAAAAAAAATTGATATTTCATCCTACTTAGAAGTTGTTCCGTTAAATAGTAAAATTAAACTTGGAAATTTTGAAATTGACTTTGTTACTTTAACTCATTCTATATTAGAGCCAAATGGCTTAAGTATTAAAACTCCACTCGGAACAGTGCTACACACCGGAGATTGGAAAATAGATCCAAATCCGTTAATTGGAAGTCAAATTGATGAACAAAAATTAAAGTCTATTGGAAACAAAGGCGTATCGGCAATGATATGCGACTCAACTAACATTTTTAGCCCTGGTAGAGCTGGATCAGAGTCCGATGTTAGAGATAGTCTTTTAAGGATTATGGAAATTAAAACTAATAGAATTCTTGTAACTTCTTTTGCTTCTAATGTGGCCAGGATGGAGTCCATTTTTTATTGTGCAAAAAAATTAGGTAGAAATATTTGTTTAGTAGGAAGATCAATGCAAAGAATTTATAAAGCTGCAAAAAAATGTGGTTATCTTCAAGGACTCATAGAACCCTTAGAACCTAGAGATGCAAAAAGATTAACAAAAAATAAAATCTTATATTTAGCAACGGGTAGCCAGGGTGAGCCAATGGGAGCTATGAACAGGATAATTAATGGTGTTCATCCAGATGTTAACTTAGAAAGTGGAGATTGTATAATTTTTTCATCTAAAATTATTCCTGGTAATGAAAAAAAATTATATCATTTACAAAACTTAATAGTGAAAAATAAGATGGAAATGATAAGTGAAGAAAATGCTTTTGTTCATGTATCCGGTCATCCTAACAGAGACGATTTAAAAGATATGTATAAGTGGGTGAAACCACAATGCGTAATTCCAGTTCATGGAGAACATCGTCACATGGCTGAACATGTTTCTTTTGCTAAAGAAATGCAAGTTCCAAAAACTTTGTTAATTGAAAATGGGGATATTATAAAAATTCTACCTGGAAATAAACCAGAGATTATCGATAAGGCTCCTTCCGGAAAAGTTTATCTAGATGGTAGTTTAGGAGTGGACTCAAATTCTCAGTCAATCAAAGAGAGAAAAAATATTTCTATTAATGGATACTTAGAAATAACATTAATTGTTTCTAACAATGGAAAAATAAAAAAACCAATAATATCATTTAAGGGAATACCTGAAAGTAGAGATAATGGAAATTTTATTTTTGATATGGAAGATGAAATCTTTAGTATTTGTAAAACGTTTTCTTTAAAAAGTAAAAATCAAGAAAAAAATTTAATAGAAACTATTAAACAAAATTGCAGAAGAATAATTAAAGATAAAACAGGAAAAAAACCTTTTACAAATATTAATATAGCTAGAATTTAATAGTTTTATGATATATTACTGGGAAAACAACTGTTTCTTGAATTTAAGGAATTTTTTACAATAATGTATTTGTCAAAACTTTTTATACCTATCACAAAAGATCTTCCTGCTGAGGCAAAAGTAAAATCTCATCAACTAATGTTGAGAGCTGGGATGATTAAACAATCTTCTGCCGGAATTTATTCATGGTTACCTCTAGGTTATAAAGTAATGAAAAAAATAGAACAAATTGTGAGAGAAGAACAAAATTCAATTGGAGCGCAAGAAATGCTTATGCCTACAATTCAATCTTCAGAAATATGGAAAGAAAGTGGGAGATATGAAGATTACGGAGAAGAAATGCTTAGAATTAAAGACCGTCAAGGTCGGGAAATGTTATATGGACCTACCAACGAAGAGTTGATAACTGATATATTTCGATCAAGCGTTAAGTCTTATAAATCTCTTCCTCAAATTCTATATCACATACAATGGAAGTTTAGAGATGAAATAAGACCAAGGTTTGGAGTAATGCGATGTCGTGAATTTTATATGAAAGATGCTTACTCATTTGATTTAACGGATGAAGATGCAAAAAATTCATATAATAAAATGTTTTATTCTTACATTAGAACTTTTGATCGTCTTGGCTTAAAAGCTATACCTATGGCTGCAGACACTGGGCCAATAGGAGGAGATTTGTCTCATGAATTTGTAATTTTAGCTGAAACGGGAGAAAGTCAAATTTATGCAGATAAAAAAATATTTGATATCGATCTAAACAAATATGATTTTTCTAAAAAATCTTTACAAAAAATGAGAGAAGACTTCTCTTCAATTTATGCTGTAACTGATGACAAGTATAAAGAACAAGATTTTATTAAAAATGTAAAAAAAGACAATCAAATTAAAACAAGAGGAATTGAGGTAGGACATATATTTTATTTTAGCGATAAATATTCTAAACCACTAAATTGCTTAATCGATACTAAGGATGGGAAAAAGATTGCCGTAAAGATGGGGTCATATGGCATTGGGATTTCACGTTTAGTTGGGGCTACTATAGAAGCGAGGTATAAAAACGATGTAATGAAATGGCCAAAATCAATCTCTCCTTTCGATGTTGTGATTATTCCTAGTATTAGTAAAAATAATAAAGAAAACCTGGAAAAAGCTGAAAAAATTTATAAAGAACTGAAAAAACAAAATATTGACGTATTGTTAGACGATGTAGATGAAAATATGTCTAATAAATTTAAAAAACACGATTTAATGGGTATCCCTTATCAAATAATAATAGGTTCTAAATCAGAAAAAGATAAGCTCGAGTTTAAAGAACTTAATTTAGAAAGCGAGATGTTAAGCTTGGAAAACATTAAATCGAAACTTAAAAAAGATTAAATTGTTTACTAAAGCTGAAAGATTAATTTCATTTAGAAATTTACGCCCAAAAAAGAAGGAAGGATTTTTAAAAGTAATTTCAATTTTTTCCTTTCTGGGAATTACACTTGGAGTTGCAATATTAATCATTGTTATGTCAGTTATGAATGGATTTAAAACTGATTTAACTAAAAAAATTTTAGGCTTAAATCCACATATAATTATTCAGTCTAATAGTTTTAAAATTGAAAAGGGTTTTGAAGAAACTCTTAAAAAAAAATTTCAAAATATTAATATTTCAAGAACTTATTCCGGAGAAGGTATTGTTGTTAGCAATGACAATGCTAAGGGCATAATTATAAAAGGAATTAATACAAACAACATTAAAAATTTAAATATTTTAAATCAAAATATTACAAGCGGTAGTTTAAAAGAATTTAAAAAAAATACTGTTTTTATAGGAGCTGAATTGGCATTTAATTTAGATTTAAAAGTTGGAGATAAAATTAATTTAATGTCCTCTGCTTTCGTAGCTACTCCGTTTGGAGGATTTCCTAAACAAGATACTTTAATTATTTCTGGCATTTTTAGGACAGGCTTTTATGAATTTGATAAAAATTTTGTTTTTTTAAATCTTTCAGATTCGTTGTCTATATTTGATAAAGAAGAAAATGACCAAAATCTAGAAATTTATTTAAAAGATCCCATGAAAGCAGATATTTACAAAAATGAAATTCAAAAGTTGAATCCAAATTATTTTGTATATTCATGGACAGATTTACACAAATCTTTTTTTAGTGCACTCAAAGTTGAAAGAAATGTAATGTTTGTAATTTTAACTTTAATTTTAATTGTAGCTGCATTTAATATTATTTCTGGGTTAACAATCTTAATTAAAAATAAAACAAAAGAGATAGCTATTTTAAAAACTTTAGGTCTTAGCAATAAATCTATAAAAAAATCATTTTTTTTAACTGGATTTACAATAGGATTTATCGCAACACTCACAGGGATTATTTTTGGTATTATATTTTCTTTAAACATTGAAAAGATAAGAATTTTTTTATCAAAAGTTTTTAATTTTGAACTGTTTCCCTCAGATGTTTATTTTTTAGAAAAACTACCTAGTGAGATAAATATTTATGCAGTTTTTATAGTTTTTATTTTTTCAATAATTATATCTGCTTTGGCATCTTACATACCATCTAAAAATATATCCAAAATGAAAACTTTTAGAGCTTTAAAATATGAATAAAATTATATTAGAAACAATTAATTTAAAAAAATCTTTTGATCACAGAAATGGAACAATTGATCTTTTCAATAAAGTAAATCTTAAAGTTAAAAGAGGAGAATTAGTTGCTCTTACTGGTCCCTCTGGATCTGGAAAGTCTTCTTTTTTACATTTACTTGCCTTGCTAGACTATCCTACTAAAGGCAAGGTTGTATTGGATAATAAAGATACAAAAGATCTTAAAGATGAAAAAAAAGACGAAATTAGAAGAAAAAAAATATCAATTATTTTTCAAGATAATAATTTACTTTCAGATTTTACGGCTTTTGAAAACGTAATTATGCCTTTAATAATTAGAGGTGAAAGCCATATTTCTGCAAAGGAAAAAGTAAATAAAATTTTAAAAGAGGTAAAAATTTTTAATAGAATGGATCATTTTCCAAGTGAAATGTCAGGTGGAGAACAACAAAGAGTAGCTATCGCTAGAGCTCTAGTTGCAGAGACAGACTTAATTTTAGCAGACGAACCTACTGGAAATTTAGATTACAAAACTTCGGAAGATATATTTTCTTATTTTTTAAAATTAAAAAAATTAAACAAAGCTGTAATTTTTGCAACTCACAATAGAGAACTTGCCAACAAAGCAGATTATAAGTTGAGTATTTTTAAGGGTAATATAAAACGAGTTAATGAGCGCTCGAAGTGAAGAATTTAATAATTTAAAGGTACATACTCAATATTCAATTTGTGAAGGCGCTATCAAGATCGATGATTTAGCTGATTATTGTAAGATTAATAAGATTAAAGCTATAGGTTTAGCTGATAGTTATAATTTGTGTGGAGCTTTAGAATTTGCTGAAAAAATAAGTAAAGTTGGGACACAACCAATCATAGGAACTCAAATAAATATATTAAGCAATAATCAAATTGGAAAAATAACATTATACGCAATATCAGAAAAAGGTTATAAAAATCTAACCAAATTATCTTCTAAAAGTTATTTTAAAAATAAAAATTTTCATGCTCCATACTGCGAAATAGATGATTTAATTACTAACAATCAAGATCTAATACTGCTAACTGGTAATTATAATAATTTCTTTGGAAAATTATTTTATGCTAATAAATTAAAGTTAATCGAAAAGTTAATCGAAAAACTCAAATTTTCTTTTAAGAATCGTTTGTATATTGAAATTCAAAGGCATGGAGAAAATCAAGAAATTAATTATGAGAACTATTTACTTAATCTTTCATCTTTATATAACCTTCCAATAATTGCGGGACAAGAAGTTTTTTATTTAGACCCAAGTATGGCTGAAGCCCATGATGCATTAATATGTATTGGCGAAAAGCAATTTATAGATGATAAAAATAGATTTCGTTATAGTAATCAGCATTATTTAAAAAAAAATGAAGAAATTCAAAAGTTATATCAAGATTTACCTGAAGCTTTAGAAAATAATTATAATTTTCCCTTAAGATTCAATTTTAAACCCAAGAAATCTAAACCTATTCTTCCATCCATATCAAATAATAAGGAAATTTCACCTGAAAAAGTGCTTATGAGTCAAGCGAGACACGGTTTAGAAGAAAGACTTGACAATTTTATTTTAAAAAAAAATAAAAAAAAAACAGAAGATGAGATTAGAAAAATCTATCAAGATAGATTGGAACATGAATTAGATATTATAAATTCAATGGACTACTCAAGTTATTTTTTGATCGTATCTGATTATATAAGATGGGCTAAAAAAAATTCTATTCCAGTTGGGCCTGGTAGAGGATCTGGAGCTGGTTCTTTAGTTGCTTACTGTCTAGATATAACTGATCTTGATCCTATAGAATTTGATTTAATTTTTGAAAGATTTTTAAATCCTGACCGGATTTCAATGCCTGACTTTGATATAGATTTTTGTGAGGAACAAAGAGACAAAGTTTTTGAATATTTAAAATCCAAATATAAAGATGGTGTCGCCCACATTATTACTTTTGGTAAACTCAAAGCCAGAATGGTATTAAGAGACGTAGGAAGAATTTTAGGATTATCTTACGGCCATGTTGATAGAATATGTAAAATGGTACCATTTGACCCTTCAAGACCTTTAACTCTTCAAGAGTCAATTGATAGAGAACCTAGATTTAAAGAAGAAATAAAAAATAAAAAAGTTGAAAAACTAATAAATCTTTCCTTAAAACTCGAAGGTTTAAATCGTAATATGGCAACTCATGCTGCAGGCGTGGTCATAGCTGGAGATAAATTAGCTGAACAATTTCCTCTTTATGTTGATCAAAATTCAGATCTAATTTTACCTTCTACTCAATACGACATGTATTCTTCTGAAAATGCTGGTTTAGTAAAGTTTGACTTACTTGGTTTGAAAACTTTGACAGTTATTAACAAAACTTTAAGAAGATTAAAATTAAACAAAATAGATTTAGATATTAGTAAAATAAATCTTGAAGATGAAAAAGTTTATAATCTTTTATCAACAGGAGAGACTATAGGATTGTTCCAACTAGAAAGTACTGGAATGAGAGAAGCAATAAAACAAATGAAACCAAATAGATTTGATGATATTATTGCATTAGTAGCTCTTTATAGACCTGGTCCGATGAGCAATATACCAATTTACAATGATTGCAAAAATGGAATTAAAATTCCTGATTACATCCACCCAACATTGCAAAAAATATTAAAACCTACCTATGGCATTATTATTTACCAAGAGCAAGTAATGCAAATTGCTCAAACATTAGCAGGATTTACTGCTAGTGAAGCAGATATTTTAAGAAGAGCTATGGGAAAAAAGAAAAAAGCTGAATTAGACAAACAAAAAGAAAGATTTATTAATGGTGCGATTAAAAATGGAATTAGTAAAGATGTAGCAAATTTTGTTTTTACAAAAATAGAACCATTCGCTCAGTACGGATTTAACAAAAGTCATGCAGCAGCTTATGCTTTAATTGCTTACCAGACAGCTTTTTTAAAAACTTATTATAAGGAAGATTTTATAGCCGCTACCATGTCAACGGAGCTAACAAACACATCAAAATTAAGAGAATTTGTGGAGGAACTAAAAAGATTAAAAATTGATATAGTTAGACCCTCTATTAACGACTCTTTTGCAGACTTTAAAACAGAAAAAAATAAAATTTATTATGGTTTAGGCGCAATTAAAAATGTTGGTTTTGAAGCGATATCTAACATTATAAAAGAGAGAGAAAAAAATGGAAAATTTAAATCTTTAGTTGATTTTATTAATAGAGTTGATGCTAAAGATGTAAACAAATTACAGTTAGAGGGACTAGTGAAATCAGGAGTATTTGATGAATTTGATAACGATAGAAATAAAATTTTGCTTTCTATACCTAAAATAATTCAAAAAATCAAAAATATTAATGAGGATAAAATTAATAATCAAACAAACTTGTTTAATGATAATAATGATAACATAGTTGATTTTGATTATGTTCAATCTGTTAAGTGGAATAAAAAAGTACTTCTTTCAGAAGAATTTAAGTCTTTAGGTTTTTATATTTCAGACCATCCATTAAATGAATATGATGAGATCTTTAATCAATTAAAAATTATTTCTTACAAAGAATTTTTGAACAATAATGATAATGAAGCACTAGTTGCTGGTACTATTATGTCTATACAAGAAAAAAAAAGCGCTAAAGGTACACCATTTGCTATTGTAAAATTCAGTGATAACAAAGGAGAATTTGAATTGTTTTTATTTTCTGAGATCTTAGTTCAAAATAGAGACAAGTTAAGAGAGTCGGAGTCATTTGTCTTAACTTTACAAAAAGATAAACTTATTAAAGAAGGTTCTCAAAGAAGAGTAAATGTTAGAAAAATTTCAAGTTTAGATGATATGCTTAACAAACCATATTCAAAAGTAACAATTGAATTAAAAGAAAATTATGACATCAATGATCTAAAAAAAATTTTAGAAAACAAAGGTCCAACAGAAATAAGTTTGATTATTCATAACAAGAATAAAAGGATTTATTACAATCTTCAGAACTCCAGAAAATTTGATTTTAATCACTTAAAAACCATAAAAAACAAAGAATATGTTAAAAAAATAACTGTTTAGAAGGTTGATTTTTTAGCTTGTTTGTATATATCAGTATTTAATTTCGCACACAGTTTTAAGGGCATTGCCCTCCCGGTCCAATAATTTGGAGTAACTGTGGTGGATTAACCGGAAAATATTATGAACGTACCTAAAGTAGATATTAAACAATTATTAGAAGCGGGAGTTCATCTTGGGCACAAGACTCTAAGATGGAATCCAAAAATGAAAGAATACATTTTTGGAGAAAAAAATTCTATTCACATTATTGATTTAACTCAAACAGTAGATTTTTTAAAAAATGCTTTAGTGCAAGTACATAAAACCATATCTGGAGGCGGAAAAATACTTATTGTTTCTACTAAGAAACAAGCATCTGAACAAGTTAGTGACTTAGCTAAAGAAACAGGACAGTTTTTTGTAAATTATCGATGGTTAGGAGGAATGCTTACAAATTGGAACACAATACAAAATTCGATTAAACGATTGAAAAAATTGGATCAGCAACTAACAAAAGAAAATTTAGGGTTTACAAAGAAAGAAATTTTAAAGTTTAGCAAAGAGAAAGAAAAACTTCAAAGATCATTAGGTGGTATATCAGAAATGAAAAAAACTCCTGATTTAATTTTTATAATTGATACAAATGTAGAATCCTTAGCAGTAGCTGAAGCAAAAAAACTAGGTATACCAATAATAGCAATTTTAGATACTAATTCAGATCCAACAGGAATTAATTTTCCAATACCAGGCAATGATGACGCTAGAAGATCTATAAATCTTTATTGTGATTTACTAAAAGATACAATTAAAGATGCGGAAAAGTTTATAAAGGATCCTGAGCCAAAAGAAGAAAAAAAATCTGAAAAAGACAAAAAATCTGAAAAAGAAAAAAAATAAAATTATTTATTTACTGAATGTCAAATAAAGATTTATTAGATAACATCAAAAAGCTTAGAGAACTTACCGGCGTGGGTTTCAAAGATTGTAAATCTGCTCTTGATGAAACAAAGGGTGATATAGAAAAGTCTATAGAATTTTTAAGAAAAAAAGGTATTGCAAAAGCTTCAAAAAAAATGAGCAGGACAGCTTCTGAAGGTTTGGCTTTAGTAAAAGAACAAGATAACAAAGTTTCTATTATTGAAATTAATAGCGAAACAGATTTTGTTGCCAAAAATAAAGATTTCATATCTTTCTGCAAAGAACTTTCAGAGATAAATTTTTCAAACTTAGGAAATTTAGATAAACTTAATGATTTTAAAATGAGCAATGGAAGATCAGTAAAAGATACTTTAATTTCTTTAATAGCAAAAATTGGGGAAAAAATAACTATTAGACGTGCTAATTATTTTGATAATAAAAAAGGTTTAAATTTTTTTTATGTTCATTCAGCGATAGAAAAAAATATAGGCAAAATAATCTCCGTTGTCCAATTAGATGGAATAGTAAAAGGTAAAAATGAAGATGTTGGAAATAAAATTGCTATGCATATTGCAGCATCTAATCCTCTAGCAATAGAAAAAGATGGAATAAAAAAAGAAATAATTGATAAAGAATTAGAAATAATAAAAGCAGAAATTACTAACTCTGGAAAACCTTCAGAGATGGCAGAAAAGATATCAAAAGGTAAAATTGCTAAATTTATCAATGATAATACTCTTTTAAACCAAATCTGGATAATGGACCCCAAAAAGAAAGTATCTGATATACTTAAAGAAAATAAAATTGAAAAAGAATTAAAGATATTAAATTTTATTAGATATAAAGTTGGCGAAGGGATTTAGAGATGAGTTCAGAATTTAATGAGAATAACTATTCATCTAAAATGGATAAAAGTATTCAATCATTAAAAAAAGATTTGTCTACACTTCGAACTGGAAGAGCTAACTCCAGCATGCTTGATACTATAAAGATCGATGTTTACGGACAATTAATGCCTATAGATCAACTTGGGACAGTAAGTGTTCCGGAAGCACGATTGATATCTATTCAAGTATGGGACAAAGCTAACGTAACTTTGATAGACTCGGCGATACAAAAATCAGAACTTGGTATTAATCCTCAAATTGATGGACAAATAATTAGATTAAGAGTGCCTGATTTAACAGAAGAAAGACGAAAAGAATTGATAAAGATTTTAAAGGGTATGGGAGAAAAAGGAAAAATATCAATTAGAAATATAAGAAGAGAAGCAAACGAAGAGTTAAAAAAAAAACTTAAGGACAAAACTATTTCAGAGGATAAAAGTAAATTATTTGAAAAAAGTATTCAAAAATTAACTGATGTAAATATTGAAAATATAGACAAAATTTTGACTGAAAAAGAAAAAGAGATATTACAGATATGAATAAACTCAACCACGTTGCCTTCATTATGGATGGTAATGGAAGGTGGGGGAAAAAAAGAAATAAGGGAAGAAATTTTGGTCATCTAAATGGAGTCAAAACAGTAAGAAAAATTGTTAAAAGTTCAATAAAATTAAAAATTCCTGTATTAACATTTTACGTATTTTCGACAGAAAATTGGAAAAGACCTCAATCGGAGATTAATTTTTTGTTTAAACTTATAACTATTTATTTTAAAAAAGAATTAAACAATGTTGTTTCAAATGGAATTAAAATAAATATCATAGGTCAAATAAATAAATTACCATCAAAGTTAAGATATAAATTGAAAGATGTTGTTAAATTAACCAAAAAAAATAAAAAAATAATAGTTAATTTAGCTATAAATTATGGTTCTAAAATTGAAATAGTTAATACTCTAAAAAAATTAAGAAATAAAAAAAAAATCACGGTAAATTCATTAAATAAAAATCTTTACACTAATAATTTGCCAGATCCTGATGTATTAATAAGAACTGGAGGCCACAAAAGGTTGAGTAATTTTATGTTGTGGCAACTTGCTTATGCGGAGATTTATTTTTTAGATAAGTTGTGGCCTGATTTTAACGAACAGGATTTAAAAAAAGTAATAAATAATTTTAAAAAAGTAAAAAGAAATTTTGGATCAATTTAAATATGACAAAAAGTTTGCAAAAAAGATTTTATACCTCGATTGTTTTATTACTTTTATTATCATTAATGATTATTGATAAATATGTAATGACTTTTTTTTTGATGATAGTGGGTATATTTTCAATATTAGAATTTTTTAAAATAATAAAAAAAATCTTTTTAAAAAATAATATAAAACAATTTTTTTTTAATATCATATTTATTGTTTATATTTTTTCTTTTTGTACATATTTTGTGACTCTTTCTTCATTTCTGCATTTGAAAATTTTAATTTTCATAATTTTATTAACTTGTGTGGCCTCAGATATTGGAGGATTTTTATTTGGAAAAATTTTAAAAGGACCTAAATTAACAAAGATTAGTCCAAACAAAACTATTTCAGGTGCAATAGGTTCTTTAATATTTTCATCTTTTTCAATATTTATTATGATTTATTATTTAACTAAAAGTTTTGATCCATATATATTTCTAATTGGATGTATAATTTCAATTAGCTGTCAGATAGGTGATTTGATTTTTTCATATTTAAAAAGAAAATCATTTTTGAAAGATAGTGGTAATTTTTTACCTGGTCATGGAGGAATATTGGATAGAATTGATGGTATGTTGTTGGGTATTCCAATTGGATTTTTAACTTTCCTTATTGTTTATTAATATGAAAAAAAATGTCTCTATTTTAGGCTCCACAGGATCAATTGGCTTAAGCTCTTTAACGATATTTAAAAAAAAAAATAAATTATTTAAAATTAATATTTTAGCTGCAAATAAAAATTTTAAATTGATTTGCAAACAAATTAATGAATTTAAACCAGAGGTATTTATCATTAATGATTTAAAAGTTTTAGCAAAAGTTAAGAGAAAATTTAAAAATAAAAAAATTAGAATAATTAAAGATATCGATGTTAAAAAAGATTATTTTAAAAAATCCGATATAACAATCGCTGCAATTCCTGGAATTGCAGGTCTGAAACCAACAGTTGAATTAACTAAATTAAGTAAAAAAATTTTAATTGCTAACAAAGAATCTGTTATTTGTGGATGGAACTTATTAAAAAAAACTGCTTCAAAATACAATACTAAGATTATTCCTGTAGACTCAGAACATTTTTCAATTATGCAATTATTAAAAAATCAAAAAATAAGTGATATCAAAAAAATTTATCTTACAGCTTCAGGAGGTCCTTTTTTAAATTTTAATATTTCTAAATTAAAATATGTGGAACCTCGTGAAGCTATTAAACACCCGAAATGGAAAATGGGAAAAAAAATCTCAATAGACTCTGCAACTTTAATGAATAAAATTCTTGAAGTAATTGAAGCTCATAAACTTTTTGAAATTGACATCAATAAATTTGAAGTTGTTATACACCCTGAGTCTTTAATTCATGCAGTTATTGAATTTAAAAATGGCTTGTATAAATTTATTTATCATGAAACTTCCATGCTAGTCCCTTTGGCTAATGCTATTTTTGATAATAAGTTAGATATAGATGATTTTTTAAAACCTAAATCAAACTTCAAAAAATCAATTTTTTTTCAAAGTTTAAATTTTTTAAAAGTAGACAAAAAAAGATTTCCAATTATAAATCTTAAATCTAGGCTAAATGAGCATTATTCTTCTCCAATTATAATAAATGCAGTTAATGAAATATTAGTTGATCAATATATTCTTAAAAAAATACATTTTACTTCCTTTTATAAGTATATATTGAAGGTACTGAACGATAGAAATTATAAGAAATATGCTATAAAAGAGCCTAAAAGTATAAGTCAAATATTGCAGGTAGATCAATGGTCAAGGAGAGTTATTTATAAAAAAATATTAACTAAAAAAAATGCGTAAATTATTTATAATTTTCTTTTTATCTTATTTTTATCAGGTCTTTTTACAGGCTGAAATAATTAATAAGGTAGAAGTCTCAGGTAATAAAAGAGTAAGTAAAGAGACTATTCAAATATATGGCGATATTAATATAAATAGAGATTATTCAGAAGAAGATTTAAATAAAATATTAACGAATTTGTATTCTACTAATTTTTTTGAAGATGTTAAAATTAAATTATCAAATGGTATTTTATCTGTAAGGGTAAAAGAATATCCAGTTATAAATGAACTTGTTATACTTGGTGAAGATAGTAAAAGATATAAAGAAAAAATTCTTGAATTGATTAGTCTAAAACAAAAAGATTCATTTATTGAGAATAGATTAACAAAAGATGTTGAAACAATTAAAAAAATTTATGCTAGTGGGGGTTTTAATTTTGTAAAAATTAATACAAAAATAAGAAAAATAGATCAAAGTAATTTAGATTTAATTTTTGAAATTGATAGAGGCAAAGAGACTAGAATTTCAAAAATTATTTTTACCGGCGACAAGAAGGTCAGGGAAAAAAGATTAAGAGATGTAATAGCTAGTGAAGAATATAAATTTTGGAAATTCATATCTAGAAATACAAAATTTAGTCAAAGCTTAATTGATTTAGATAAAAGATTATTAGAAAATTATTATAAATCAGCAGGTTATTATGATGTACAAATATCTTCTCAATCAGCAGAAATTAATCCAGAATCCCAGGAAGTAGAAATAACATACTCTATAGATGCTGGAAAAAGATATATTATTAATAAGATTGTTACAAATACAGATCCAGTATTTGATAAAAGTTTGTTTTATCCTTTAAATGAAAAATATAAGAAAATTGTAGGCAGTTATTATTCCCCTTTTAAAATAAAATTATTACTAGAAGATATTGATGAATTAATTGAAAAAAAGAACTTACAGTTTGTTGAACATAATGTTGAAGAGATTGTAGAAGGAGACACGATATCAATTAAATTTAATATATTTGAAGGTGAAAAAATATTAGTTGAAAGAATTAATATTCTTGGGAACAATGTTACAAATGAAAGTGTTATAAGAGGAGAACTATTATTAGACGAAGGTGATCCTTTTACTAATTTAAAATTAAGTAAATCAATATCAGAAATTAAAGCAAGAAGAATTTTTGGAGATGTTAATTCATCAATTTCAACCGGTTCATCTCCAGATTTAAAAATAATTGATATTACAGTTGAAGAAAAACCTACAGGTGAGGTAAGTGCTGGAGCAGGAGTCGGCACTAATGGAGGATCATTTGCTTTTATGGTAACTGAAAATAATTGGTTAGGAGAGGGAAAAGCTGTTTCTTTTGATGCTGACATTAGTGAAGAGTCAATAAAAGGTACACTAAACTATGTAGATCCAAATTATGATTTTCTAGGAAATTCATTAAACTATTCAGCAAGTAGCACTAAAAATGATAAACCCGACCAAGGTTATGAAAATACTATTGTTGCAGCAGGCGTTGGTACAGGATTTGAACAGTATAAGGATATATTTGCAAAATTAGGTATGAACCTAACTTTTGATGATTTACAAACACAAGACAGTGCTTCAGACTCATTAAAAAAACAGGCGGGTGATTTTACCGAACTTTCTGCATATTATGGATTTTCATATGATAAGCGAGATAGAGCTTTTATGCCAACAGAAGGCAGCATTATTGGTTTTGACCAAACCTTTCCAATTTATGCAGATAAGGCTTTTTTAGGTAATACCTTGTTTGCTAGCGGATACAAATCTCTCGGCGAAAATATTATTGGGGCAAGTAAAATGTACTTTACTTCTGTTCATGGACTTGGAGATGATAATGTTAGATTAAGTAAAAGACGGTATATATCCTCAAAAAAATTAAGAGGATTTAAAAAAGGTAAAGTAGGTCCAAAAGATGGAGGAGACCATGTGGGCGGTAACTATGCAGTAGCTGTTAATTTCGAAGCAAATTTGCCAAATTTATTACCTGAGGCAACCAAAACAGATGTGGGATTATTTTTGGATTTAGGAAATGTCTGGGGTGTGGACTATGATGATAACATTGATGATGCGAGCAAATTAAGATCGTCAGCTGGTTTAGCAGCGAGCTGGATGTCTCCAATAGGACCAATGACTTTTGTTATTTCGACAAATATTACAAAACACTCTACAGATGAAACTGAAAGTTTTAATTTCAACTTAGGAACAACTTTTTGATATGAAATTATATAAAAAAGTATCATTTATCTGGATTTTGTTTTTAATTTTTCAAACAAATGTGGTTGCCGAAGTTCCCCACTATTTGGATTTTAAATATATTTTAAATCAAAGTGATGCAGGGAAAAAAGCTCAAACTTTCTTAAAAAATAAATTAGATAACGGAATAAAAACACTTCAAAAAAAAGAAAAAGCTATCCAAGAAGAAGAAACGAAAATTATTCAACAAAAAAAAGTTATTTCTGCTGAAGAATATAAAAAAAAAGTTACCACTTTAAGGAGCAAAGTTGACTCGCTTCAAAAAGAAAGGAACACTCTTTTGGCAAATGTTTCCAAACAAAGATCAAAAGCTAAAGCTGAACTTCTTAAAAATTTAAATCCAATAATAAAGGAATATATGAAAGAGAAAAATATTAGAATGGTGTTAGATAAAAAAAATTTGTTGCTTGCTGAAGATAGTTTAGATATCACGCAAGAAATTGTTAAACGACTTAATAGTAAACTAAAATCAATTAAATTAAACTAAATAGTTTAATGTTACCTATAGTGTTTTTTAAAAAAAAATCTAGTTTTATTAATACCCTTTTTTTGGATTTTAAATCAAAAAAAAATACCAAGGTCAATAATATTAATACGTTAAAGAAATCAAAAAAATTTGATTTAACTTTTTTCGACTCAATTAAATATAAATCTCATGCGTCAAACACAAAAGCATCTTTTTGTATTACAACTAAGAAATTAGAAAAGTTTTTACCACAAAAAGTCGAAAAAATAATTGTAAAAAATGTTTTATTAGAATTAGCAAAAGTTTTAAATAAAATGTATCCAGAGGCTGATGTTGATTATCCTGATTTATCATTAAAATTGCCGGTTAAGAATAAATACAAAAGTGTAAAATTTGGTAATAATGTTTTAATTGGTAAAAATGTTAAAATTGGTAAAAATACTGTTATTGGGGCTAATTCGATAATTGAACATGATGTAATGATTGGCAGTAATTGTGTAATAGGCTCTCATGTAATTTTAAAAAATTCAATTTTAGGTAATAATGTAGTGATCCAAGATGATTGCAAAATAGGTTTAAAAGGTTTTGGTTTTATTCCTTTAAAAGAAAAAAATTTAAAGATTCCTCATATTGGAAGAGTTTTAATTAATGATAATGTTGAAATTGCATCGGGATGTACAATAGATAGAGGTTCAGTTGATGATACAGAAATTGGAAAAAATTCATACTTGGATAATCAAGTTCACATGGCACACAATGTTAAAATTGGATCTAATTGCATGATAGCAGGACAAGTGGGTTTCGCCGGTAGTTCTACTATTGGGAACAATGTTTCTATAGGAGGTCAAGCAGGTATCTCTGGTCACCTTACTATAGGTAATAATGTTAAGATAGGTGGAGGCAGTGGAGTTGTAAAAGATATTGAAGACAATGAAATAGTAATGGGATATCCAGCCGTTCCACTAAAGGATTTTATTAGAAATTCAAAAAAATAATTATGAGCGAAACAGAAATAGATAAAAAAAAAATAGAGAGCTTATTACCTCACAGACATCCTATGTTGTTAATAGACAGATTAACTAAAATAGTTCCACTAAAATCTGCAACAGCAATCATGAACGTAAAAAAAGATGGATTTTATGTACAAGGTCATTTTCCAGGACAACCGGTAATGCCTGGTGTATTAATCGTTGAGGCTTTTGGTCAAGCTGCTGCTGCTTTAACTGCTCATGGTATAGATCCAAAAGAATATGCCAACAAATTAGTTTATTTAATGAGCGTAGATAAGGCTAGATTTAGAAGTCCAGTAATTCCAGACTGTGAGTTGCATTTAGAAATCGAGGCTATTAGATCTCATGGTAGAGTTTGGAAATATAAAGGCATAGCAAAGGTTGAAGGAAAAAAAATGGCTGATGCCGAATGGT
Organism: uncultured Pelagibacteraceae bacterium; assembly: GCA_902569735.1. Taxonomy (GTDB): domain Bacteria; phylum Pseudomonadota; class Alphaproteobacteria; order Pelagibacterales; family Pelagibacteraceae; genus Pelagilacustribacter. Next base: position 64,006 of record CACFVE010000005.1, read on the forward strand.
CAGCAACAATTGTAGATAGAAAATAATGATTCATAAATCCAGTGTAGTAGACTCTAAAGCTAAAATTTCAAATAATGTTAAAATTGGTCCATTTTGTTATGTCGGTCCAAATGTTTTTCTAGATGATAATGTTGAGCTAGTTTCTAATGTCCACATCGAAGGCAATACAAAAGTTGGAAAAGGAACTAGAATTTTTCCGTTTGCAGCTATTGGAACTCAGCCACAAGATTTAAAATTTAAAGGTGAAAAAAACAGTATTGAAATAGGGGAAAATAATTTAATACGAGAATATGTTACAATAAATCCAGGCACTGCAGGAGATAAATTAAAAACAACTATAGGAAATAACTGCTTACTTATGATTTCCTCGCATGTCGCACATGATTGTGTAATTGGTAACAATGTCATTATAGCAAATAATGTTCCATTAGGAGGTCACGTTACAATTGAAGACTCAGTAGTTATAGGAGGAAATTCTGCAGTTCAACAATTTACAAGAATAGGAAGACTAGCAATGATTGGTGGAATGACTGGTGTTTTAAAAGACGTCATACCATTTGGCTTATCTATTGGTAATAGAAATTATTTAGAAGGATTAAACTTAATTGGATTAAGAAGAAAAAAATATGAAAATCAAAAAATTATGGGATTAAGCAAAGCCTATAAAGAAATATTCGCTTCGAAGAATTTTCACGAAAACCTTAGTAAAATTAATGGCGAACATAAAGGCAATGAACTAGTAAATGAAGTAATAACTTTTATAGAGAAAGACAAAAAAAGACCCATTTGTTCACCAAAGATCTAAGTTAATTATGATTGGCCTAATATTTGGAGATACTGATTTTCCAAAGCAAATCTTGAAAAAAATAAAGAATAAAAAAAAATATTTAATTATTGATTTAACTAAAAATAAAAATTTTAAGAAAGATAGAAATTCTTATTCAGTTTCTTTAGGTCAGTTTGGTAAAATTATAAGAATTTTAAATGAGAATAAATGTAAAAGAGTTTTATTTGCTGGAAAAGTAAAAAAACCTAAATTTTCTAAAATCAGACTAGATTTCAAAGGAGTTTATTATATGCCAAGAATTATAAAAAAATCTAAATTAGGTGATGCAGCAATTTTAAAAGAGGTAATTAATATATTTAAAAAAGAAAAGATTAGGACGATTAGTTCTTTAGCATTTAATCCTGAACTAACTTTAAAAAAAGGAAACTATTCAACTACAAAACCTACTAAAGAAGATAAAGCTGATATTAGTAAAGCTATTATTACTTTAAATCGATTGAACAAATACACTTTTAGCCAGGGAACAGTTGTTCGAAATAAAAAAGTGATTGCTATTGAAGGAAAAGGAGGTACTCAAAAAATGCTTAAGAGATGCAAAAGTAAAAAATTTAAAACCAAAGGTGTGTTAGTCAAATTCCCCAAAAAAAAACAGGATTTAAGAATTGATTTGCCAACTGTAGGTTTAAACACTTTAAAACAATGTAAATTATCCGGGCTTAAAGGAATTGTATTAAAAAATAAACAAAATGTTTTTCTGGAAAAAAAAAAGTGTATTAGTTTTGCTAATAAGAAT
>CACFVE010000006.1 GCA_902569735.1 uncultured Pelagibacteraceae bacterium
ATTAAATTTCCTCCTAATTCACCGTTTTTCAATTTTAAATAATTCAAATCTTTCCTATAAAATTCTAAAAGTTTTTCCTCTGATTCCCACAACTCTCCTTTTGTTTCCTCAAGAAAAGCATTAATCAAATTTTGAATTTTTTCTGAAGCTTGGTCTATATTATCATAAAGAATCTTAAGCAGAGAAGCTGGTTGTATATTGTATGTTTTAGCATAAAGAAAAAATTCATTGAATGGTCTTCCATTATGGATTGATTCTACCAGCAAAGCGATTACTCTAAGGTATAAATAATCTTCAAAAGAAATATTTTTTGTTTGAATACCAACTTCTTCGTAATCAAATATTTTTTTATTTTCATAATCTCCAAAATTGAGCGGAACTATTCTAAATTTGCTTTTGTAACCAAATTGTTTTCTATATTCAGGGTTTTTAAACTCAGTTCCGTGAAGCATCATTAGAGTATATATGGTAACCGAAGTAGATTTTGAATTAAGCACGTTATCAAGGCCTGTTAAGAATGATTCTTTAGTTTCTCCTGGTAATCCAATTATCAATTCAGCTTTAGTAGATCTACCTTGATTAATTAAATGAGTATTAACATCAATCATATGATCTAGTTTTATGTTAGCTCTTTTAATGTTTTTCAAAACTTGTTCATCCATAGATTGCATTGACATATTAATTGAGAACATATCTCCTAAAATATTTGTAATTTCCATAACTCTATCTTTGCTGTTTTTTCCTGTAGTGGCCATAATTTGCTTAGGCCAACCATACTTTTCTTTGCTTCTTTTTAAGAACTCACACGTAAGTCTATCCTGAGGATACATTCCAAAGTTTACATCTGCCATATGAAGATTGGAAATTCCCAAATTTCCAGCCTTTTCTCCAATATAATTAATTTCATCTTCCACTCTTTTTTTTGAAAATTTATTTAATTTGTGAAAATAATCAGATCCCGTGTGACAGAAAGAGCAAGTAAAAGGACAACCACGATTTGTCTCAATAAATGGAGTTAAATTACCATCAAAAAATTTATCAAGCATTCCATTTAAGTATGGGGAAGGAATTTCATCTAGATCTTTAATTCTATCAACGTAGTTACCTTTTATGAATTTTTTGGTTTCAGGGTGAACAAAAACTACTCCATCGATAGGCTTGCTAAAAACTTTTTTTCTATCAAAATCCGAGTTCAAGATTCTTTCAACTATATTTGAACAAGACTTTTCAGCTTCTAAAAGTGTATAAAAATCTGTATATGGTCTATCTTTTAAAAATATTTCTTGTAGGTTAGATTGATGGGGAAAATTTGTTCCTCCTTGAACAGTAAAAATTTTTGGATTTACTTTTTTAGCAATTGAAGCGACGTATTCAGATAAATTGCTATTCCAAGAATAATTGCTGAAACCTATTACATCTGGAGGATTTTTTTTAATTTCTTTAATTGCATCATTTGGATATTTAAATAATTCTATAGAAACATTATCACGAAATTTTTTTTTCATATAAGAACCAATAAATCCAATATTTATCGGAATCGTATCTGAAACCAAAATAATCGTATCGTATGTAAGATCACATAAGAAAACTTTTATATTTTTACCCATTTTATTTTATCCCATTTTCAAAACAACAAATCAACTCTATAAATAAAGGGTTATTTTAAACATTTAAACTTGACTGTTCAAATTTTGAACGATAATATGTTCAATATTTGAACGATGGAAAATAATAGCGATTTATTTAACGTATTAAGAAAAATACAAAAAAAACCAAAAACCTCACAAAGAGAATTGGCTGAGGAAGTAGGTTTTAGTTTAGGCAAGTTAAATTACTGTTTAAAAGCTCTCCAAAAAAAAGGTTTAGTTAAGCTCCAAAACTTTCAAAAACAATCAAACAAAATGACTTATCTTCAATACATCATTACTCCTAAAGGAATTGCTGAAAGAACTAAATTAACCATTAATTTTATGAAAAGAAAAATGAGTGAATACGATGAACTTAAAAAAGAGTTAAAAAAATATAAATAATATGTGGACAATAATAAAAGCTGACAGAAAAAATTTAGTTTTTTTAAAAGAAGAATTCAAAAAAAAACTCGGAAAAGATTTAACCATTTATTCTCCAAAGCTATTAATCCAAAAATATAAAAAAAATAAACTTATAGGTAAAGAATTAAATTTACTAGGAGATTATTTTTTTTGTTTTCACGAAAAATTTAAAAGTCAAGAAACTTTTAGTTTGCTAAAATTTACAAAAGGACTTAAATATTTTTTAGATGGTTTTAATCAATCTCAAGAAGAAATAGAAACTTTTATACAAAAATGTAAACAAGCAGAAAATAAAAAAGGTTATCTTACTCAAAACTTTTTTGAACTTTGCAGAAATTCCAACTATAAATTTACATCTGGCCCATTTTCTGAAAAAATTTTTAAGATAATAAATTTACAAAAGAATAAAATAGATATTTTACTCGGGAGTATAAAAACTACTATTAAGAATAAAGAGTTTTCATTTACACCCTTGTAAAAAAAAAAATGATAAAAATTATTTGTAAAACCTATTTTTTACAAAGTGCGGAGCATTGATTAAATGAAAATATTAGTTACTGGTAATGCTGGCTTTGTAGGCTTTCATATATGCCAAAAACTTCTTGAAAGAGGAGATACAGTTGTTGGTTTAGACAATTTAAATCGATACTATGACATCGATCTTAAAAAAAGTAGATTAAAAATTCTTAAGAAGATAACTGCTAAAGCAAAAAAAAGATATTTTTTTTTTAAAATTGATATTTCAGATAGACAAAAGATAAAAAAAATATTTATGAAGCATAAATTTGATAGAGTAATTCATCTCGCAGCCCAAGCAGGCGTTAGATATTCTTTAGAAAATCCTGAAGTTTATATTAAAAGCAATCAAGTTGGTTTTTTTAATGTTATAGACTTAGCTTCTAAATTTAAAGTACCACACTTTGTCTACGCAAGCTCTAGTAGTGTTTATGGTGATAATCCAAAAATGCCTTTTTGTGAGCAAAGCAATACAGATCATCCACGACAAATATATGCTGCAACAAAAAAATCAAATGAACTGATGGCTTATAGTTATAGTAGTTTATATGGATTAAAAACTACAGGACTTCGTTATTTTACAATCTACGGACCTTGGGGAAGACCAGACATGGCTTTATTTAAATTTACAAAAAATATTTTAAGAAAAAAAAAAATAACAGTTTTCAATAAAGGTAATCATAAAAGAGATTTTACTTATATCGATGATGCCGTTAATCTGACATTACTTGCTTCTGACAGAATCTCACACTTTAGTAAGAAAAAAACTCCTTTTAAAATTTTTAATATTGGCAGTAACTCACCAATTAAGTTGAATAAATTTATAAGTATAATTGAAAAAATTTTAAAAATTAAAGCAAGAAAAAAAATGTTTAATCTTCAAAAAGGAGATATGATAAGCACTTATTCAAATTCATCTAAAATATTTAAAAAATTTAATTACTTTATAAAATCTAATCACTATAACAATATTGCTAAATTTATTTATTGGTATAGAGACTATTGTTCAAAATAAATTTTTATGATAATTATCGCAAAACAATACATCGAACATTGAGGAGTTGGAAAAAATGAATATTTTAGCTGTTATACCAGCAAAGGAAGAGTCAAATAGATTATTTAGTAAAAATCTAAAAAAAATTGGAAATAAAACTTTAATCCAATTAGCGGTAGAATATGCTAAAAGTTCAAAACGTGTTAAAGAAGTAGTAGTTTCTACTGACTCTGAAGAAATAAAAAAAATCGTAGACAATCTTAATTTGTGTAAGTGTATACTGAGAGAAAAAAAACTCGCCGGAGATACAGATGTTTTTTATGTTTATCAAGATGTATGGGAAAAAATGGGAAAAAAAGCTGATTATGTTATAGGTTTACAACCAGATAATCCTGACAGAACACTGTCACTTGATACCGCTCTGGACTATGTTTTTAATAAAAAATTAGATAATTTTTTTACAGTGGGTAAAGATGGTAAAAAAAATGGTGCCCTAAGAATTTATCGTCCTACAATAGAAAAATTTACTGAAGAGAGTACTTTGTTAGATGATTGTACAAATATTCATAACGAAAATGATTTAAATAAAGCTAGAAGCAGAATACTTGTAAACCCAAATCCATTAAGCTTAGCTCCCAATGAAGTTTTTGTAATAGCAGAAGCAGCATGTAATCATATGTGCAGCATTGAATTAGCTAAAGCAATGATTAATTGTGCGGCCGATGCAGGAGCTAATAGCATTAAATTTCAAACTTATAAGGGAGAAAGAATAGTTACAAAATATGCTCCAGCTTTTTGGGGCACTGAAACTATGAAACAAACTGAATATTATAAAAGGTTGGACAGATTTGATAGAGAAGATTATGAACTTTTATTTAAATATGCATATGATAAAGGAATAACTCCATTTTCAACACCATTTGGAATAGAAGATGCCATAATGTTGAATGAAATAGGAATGGAAATTTTTAAAATTCCTTCGTTTGAAATAGTTAATCTTGATTTACTAAAGTGTATTGCATCATTTCAAAAACCAATAATTCTTTCTACTGGAGGGGCTACTTATAAAGAGATTGATAAAGCAATAGAAGTTATATTAGGAGAAGGAAATGGTAAACTAGCTTTGATGGCGTGTACACTGAGTTATCATACCGAGGATAAAGATGCGAATCTTAAAAGAATTCAAACCTTAAAAGAAAGATATCCTAATTTTATGGTTGGAATGTCAGATCATACTATGCCTGATGAAAATATGGTTATACCTGCTATTTCTGTTGCTTTAGGGGCTAGGATAATTGAAAAGCATTATACTATGTCTAGAACTATGACCGGTTCAGGACACTTTTTTTCATTAGAGCCAAAAGATGTTGCTAAAATGGTTAAAAATATCAGATTATTCGAAACTGTCTTGGGCGATGGTGTCCAAGGAGTTGCAGAAAATGAGGTTAGGGCCAGAAAAGGTGGTCGTAAAAGCATTGTAGCAAATAGCTTAATTAAAAAAGGTACTGTAATAACGAAGGATATGTTAACATATAAAAGGCCAGGAGATGGAATTTCTCCTGATAGAGTTGACGAATTGATTGGAAAAATTGTACAGCTAGATATTAAAGAAGATTTTCAAATTAAGTGGGAAGATTTAAATGAGTAAAATATTATTAGTTTCAGCACCTAGACCAAATTCCGACCAAAGTGCTATGCATATGGGTGATGGTCGTCCTCCTATGGGATTAGCATACATAAGTGCATATGTAGAAAAATTTGGACACGAAACTAAAATAATCGATTTATATCATTTTGGAGGTGGTCACAAAGATGAAGAAGTTGGAGCTGAACATTCTTCTGCAACTATTTCACATATTATCAAAAATGACAAACCATATGACATATTCGGAGAAATAGAAAAATATAAACCTGATTTTATCGGCATGTATCTTGGAACTATATCTTTTTATGAAGGAACAGAATTAGCCCTAAAGATTAGAGAAAAATATCCTCATATACCTACGATGGTTGGAGGTCCCCATGCAATAGAGCTCCCAGAAACTTTAGTAGATTATTTTGATTATGTAGTTTGCGGCGAAGGCGAAAGAGCAGCTATGGATATCATAAACGGTAATGCAAAAAAAGGTATAGTAAAACGAGACAACATTGTAGATATTAATAAATTACCTCTGCCAGATTTCCGGCATTTCATTGATAAACCATATAATTGGCAATTAGAAATGTTTGACAATGAGGAAGTTAATCCAGTTATAACAATTAATTCAACTCGCGGCTGCCCTTTTTCATGCATGTTTTGTGGAGTTGCAAATACTAAATTTAGAGGCATAGATGCCGATAAACTAGTCGCTTATATTAATGAATTAAAATATGTACATGGGGCTAAAGGAATATACTTTAGAGAAGATAATTTTACTGTAGTGCCTAAAAGAGTGGAACAGTTTTGTGATATTCTTATTTCTGAAAAGGTAGATATAAAGTGGGCTTGTGAGAGTAGAGTAAATAATCTTAAACCAAAACTTATTGAAAAAATGGCAAAAGCAGGATGTGTTGGTTTATATATTGGTATAGAGAGCGGAAGCGAAAGAATGCTTTCTTATATGAAAAAAGGGGAAAGGCGGGAACATTTTATTGAAAAAATTCCAATAATAAAAGCAAATGGAATGTCTACTTATACAACTTGGGTATATGGCTTGCCTTCTGAAACAGAACAAGACAGATACGAGAGCGATAAATTTATTGAATTGTTAAAACCTACTGTTGCAGATACTTTTGTTTATCTAGGGCAACCAGGTAGTGATTTTTATAAGATGCTAGATGCCAGCAACACTTACGAACTTAAAGAAAGAAATGGACTTTTTTACGTTCCAGGTTTTACTCATTTAGCCAAACGAGTCTATGGAGCAAATGATCCTAGAGTTCAATTTGTTGAAAATTTATATGAAAAAAATAAGATTAAACCTGGTCCATTAGAACCTTATTATATTAAAGAATCAATTTATAAAAGTAAGGCAACTAAGAAAGTAAGAGCACAGTTAAGTGCTCACGTAGTTCCAAATCAACAATTACAAAAAGCTATATAATTTTTGTAAAAATTTTTGCATCATAAATACTAAAAGCGGAATAAATGAAAAAAAACAAAATTTCAGTTATAATTAGAACTCGTAATGAAGAAAGATGGATAGGTCATGTAATACAATCAGTAATAGATAGTCTTGATAAACCAGAAATTATAATAGTAGATAACAAATCAACCGACAAAACCCTGGAAATAGTAAAACATTTTATTCAAGCTCCAGACTTAGAAACAATAGATTTTCAACAACCAGTCAATTCAGGCAATACAAGAATTAAAATAAAAAATATTGAGAATTATTCGCCAGGCAAAGCTTTAAACTTAGGCATAAAACATGCAAGTAATAAATATGTTCTAGTTATGTCTGCTCATTGTGTATTAAACAAAATAAATATTAAAAATCATATTATTCAGCTGAAAAAATATGCTTGTGTTTTTGGTAATCAAATACCTGTTTGGAATGGAAAAAAAATTGCAAAGAGATATTTATGGAGTAATTTTGTAAATAAAAAAGTTGAAAATATGTATTCTAAATTGGAAAATAGATATTTTTTACATAATGCTCTAGCTATCTATGATAAAAGCATTTTAAAAAAATATCCTTTTAATGAAAATCTTGTTGGAAAAGAAGATAGATATTGGGCGAAAAAGATTATAAAAAATAAAAAAAAAATATTATACGATCCTTCTTTAGAAGCTTTTCATCACTATACTGAAAATGGCAATACCTGGAAAGGTATAGGATAAAATATTTTCAGATATCATTTCTTAAAAAAAATAAAATTTATTTTACCTTTTCTAATAACTAATTATTTATGGAAGAATTTAAAAAAATTTTTAAGATTCTAAGAGCAAAAAAATTATTTTCAAAACCAAAAAAAAAAGAATTATTTATTTATGATGAAAACACATTTAGAAGCGGTTATGCTGATTTTTTCCATAAAAATGATTGTTTTATTTTTGACACAAGATATAAGAAACTATACTTTTTTTTATACATCAAGGCGATTTTCAAAAAAATTATATTTTTTTCAAAAGAACGTATCTTTCAGCTTTATACTATTGAAGTTATAAGAGTTGTTGACCCAAAATATATTATATGTTTTTCTCATTACACTTTAATTTTTTGGGATTTAAAAAAATATTTTAAGAACATCACTTTTATCATTTGTCAGCACCATATTTCTTTAGGATATAATGGAAAATATCACTTAAACCCAATTTTAATGGCAAAAGAGCGTTACAAAAATAAAAAAAAAATCGATCATGTATTTTTATGGGGAAAGGGAATGATAGAAGGTTTTAAAGAATGTTTAGATGGAAACTTTTATCAATCTGGATCAATTAAGAATAATAGATATAAAAATTTAAAAATTGAAAATAATAAAGATCTTATTTTCATGTCACAGTATCAAAATTGGTTAAATAGTTCTCAAATACAAATACCTCTCGAAGATGGAACTAGTGTATTAAAGTATGATTTTAATTTTAATGAAAGAAAGATCGTTTTAAATATATTACATGAGTATTGCTTGAGTCACAATTTAAATTTAGTCATAGCACCCAGACAGTATCATCAGAAAGATTTTAATGAGGAAAAAGAATATTACAATAAAATATTAAATGGGAAAAAATTTATTTTTCTCAGCAGAACGAAACAATTTCAGGTTTACGAAGAATTTAACAAATATAAATATTTTGCTGTAATTGATTGTTCAACTGGTTACGAAGCTATGGCTCGAGGTAGGAGGGTAGCTCATTTAAATGTTGTTTATGATTTAAGTGGAGTCAGTGGAGGAAAAAATCATAGATTTGGTTGGCCATGCAACTTTGATTTAAAAGGACCTTTTTGGACAAACAAAGCATCTAAAACTGAAATTTTTAGATGTTTAGACTTTATTTTTCAAACTAAGGATGAAGACTGGGTAGAAATTAAAAAAAAATATATTGACCCAATTATAATATATGATGAAGGCAATAAAGCATTTAAAAATAATCTTAAAAAAATAGGCTTAAAAGTAAAATAATTTTCATAACAAGATTAATTAATCAATTTAATTTTATGGGTAAAATTCAAAACTTCTTTGCTTTAATTTCTTTAATTGGAGCTAATAAATTTTATGTAATTTTTTTAGTAATCTTAATGTTAATATCAAGTTTATTGGATTTATTAAGCTTAGGCTTAATAGCGCCCTATATATCTTCGATATTTGAATTAGAAAACAATCAATCTAATAGTTTCTTTGGAAATTTTTATTTTTTTAATAAATTGAACCAAGATCAAATAATTTTATTTTTTACAATTTTTCTTATTTCAATTTTTTTCTTAAAAACTTGTTTATCTATATTGATAAGATGGTTAATTTCTTTGTTTGCTTTTAAGCAATACGCAAAACTACAAGTAAAATTAATGCAGGCTTATCAAAACATGAATTATGAGGATTATATTTTAAGAACTACTAGCGAGTATATAAGAAATGTAAGGGAATTATGCAGCGAATGTTTGAGCAATATTGACTCGACTCTGCGAGTTTTAAGTGAACTGATTATGTTCATTGCTATAGTAATTTTCCTTGCTTTAGTAAATTTTAAGATATTAATATTTTTAATATTAACTATTATTCCAATTTTTTTTATTTACGAATTTATACTAAAACCAATTAACGTACGATTAGGAAAAGAGAAAGTTGAAGCTGCGAAGCAAATGTATAAAAATATAGACTCAGGCATAAGAGGACTTAAAGAAGTTAGAATTTTGACAAAAGAAAATTTTTTTACAGATAAACTCTTTTTTTATGCAAATAAAATTTATGATACTCAAAAAAAATCTTCATTAATAAGCGATAGTCCGAGATATGTATTTGAATTTTTCATCGTTTCTGCATCTCTAATTGTTTTTTTATTTTTAAGCTCTAAAAATTTAGAAATTAAAAACTATTTACCGGCTTTAGGTGTATTTTTATTAGCTGGATTAAGACTTCTGCCAAGCCTTTCATTAATTACAAGTAGTTTAAGTAGAATAGGTTACGTACAATATGCAGTAAAACAAGTATGTGACGATTTAATTAAGTATTATAAAGACAATGGTAAAAACAATAGCGAGAATCTAGAAAATATAGACACTTTTAAATCCATTAAATTAGAAAATGTTAGCTTTAATTATCAAAATGTTAAAACAAAAGTTTTTGATAATTTAAATTTTTCTATAGTTGAAAATAGCTGTATAGGTATCACTGGTCAATCAGGAGCAGGCAAAACTACAATAGTGGATCTATTATTAGGCCTTATAGTTCCAGTCAAAGGAAAAATTTTTATTAATAATCTATTAGTTAAGGATTTTTCGTCTTATCTTAAAGGAGAAATTGCTTATTTACCTCAAGAACCAATAATTCTTGATGAAGACGTAAAAACAAATGTAAGTCTTCAAGAAGATAAAGACAAAGTTGATTACAAAAAACTTAATAAGGCATTGGTAAGAGCAAATTTGATAGAAGTTGTAAAGCAATTGCCTAATAATATTGACACTTTGATAGGAGAAGGCGGCGTACGTCTTTCAGGGGGCCAAAATAAAAGACTAGCTTTAGCTAGAGCATTTTATCATGGTAAAAATATTGTAATTATGGACGAAGCCACAAGTTCATTGGATATTGAAAGTGAAAATTACATAGCTGAGCAAATTAAGGAACTAAAAGGCAATGTTACAATTATAATTATAAGTCATCATAATAACATTCTTAAATATTGTGATAAAATCTATAAAATTGAAGATAAAAAAATTAAATTATTAAATACAGTTAATTAATAATGATAAAATTATATAAATCCTTAATAAATAAAAATAAGATATTCCTATTTGACTATAGAAAAAACTCATTTTTTGAGGGTATTTATAGACTTATTGGACTAATTATATCTCCATTTTTAATAAAACTTAATCCAAACGTTATAAGTGCCTTGAGTTTGTTGTCGGGTTTAACAGGATTAGTATTTTCGAACTTTTTCAATATTAATTTAGATATAATTATTTATTTTTTTTTTATTTCATTTATTTTTGATTTTACTGATGGTTTAGTAGCGAGGCACCAAAAAACAACATCTTTTCATGGAAGATTTATTGATGGATTATTTGATATTTTAGTAGTCGGTTTTTTACATATAGTCCTGATTCAATATCTTTTTCACTCAGGAAATAATGTATTTGATAAAATTTTTTACTACTTAACTCTTTTAATATTACCAATCCAACATTTAATTTTGGATAGGTTTTCTGCATTAGCAAGATGGCGAAATGAAGCTCACAAATCAAAAAAAGTAAAACCATATTACAGAGATTCTTATTTAAAGTATTTGACTCCTTTAATGATAGATTTACAACACTTTTCTATTTTTCTACTTTTATTTCCTAATTTATTTAAAGTGAATTTCTTTATTGAAATTTATTTTATTTTTTCATTTTTATCATCAATTTTAACAATAGTTTTGTATATTTTTTTAAGTCACAAATATTTGTCAAACTCTTCTAACAGACTCGATAATAAAGAATAAAATTGAAAACCTTATGATTATTTGGATAACAGGATTGTCAGGTAGTGGAAAGACAACACTATCAAAAAATTTAATAAAAGATTTAAAATTAATTCTTAAAAAGAAAAAACTAATACATTTAGATGGAGACCAATTTAGAGAAGTTTTTAAGGATTTAGGACACTCTTTAAAGGATAGGCTGATAAATGCCGAAAGAATTTCAAAGTTAGTAAATTTTTTAAATAAGAATTTAGATATTATTATAGTTGTTTCAATACTATCTGTATCTCAAAAATGGCTTAACTGGAATAAAAAAAATAATAAGAATTATTTTCAAATATTTTTAAATGTACCAATTAAAATTTTAAAAAAAAGAAATATTAGAAATGTATATTCAAATAAAAAGAATGTAGTTGGTATTGATATTAAATATAAAAAACCTTTAAATAATTATTTTATATTTCATAATAATTTTAAAAAAAAATTTTTAATTTACGCAAAAAAAAAAATATTATTAGATAAAAAAATAAAAAAAATATTAAAAAGATATGCATAAACCTAAATTATTTAAAGAAAGTTTTTTTGGCAATGTTGTAGTTGTTACTGGAACTTATTGTTCTGGAAAAAGCATGGTAGCTCCTATCGTTTCTTCATTAAATAACGTTGAACATGTTAGAAAATTAGTAGAAGCTGATCAAATTTTTCATCTAGCAAATTTAAAAAAAATTCAAAAAAATGTGGCGATATTTTTAGCAAGACATTATCTTGATAAGTGTTTTTATGAACAACTTATAGGAAGAAATATCAATTTTAGAATTGATGATGAAACTAGTATTTTTACTGCCAAAAACACTCTCGAACTAGCAAATAGAATTTTTTTAAAAAGAGGAGAACATATAATTAGCAAACATATTAAAAAGAAGACATTTTTCTGCATGGATACGCATGATGGTATTATGCTTTTTGATTATTGGAAAGAGATGAGTAAAAATTTTAAATTTATAAATATTTATAGAAATCCAATTGATACAGCTGCATCTTGGCATAAACATGGTATGGGCAGAGTTGAAAAGATTAGATTCAATGAAATAATTTTATTCAAAAATAATAATAATAATTTTCCTTTATATTTTATTAAGAATTTTAATGAATATAGAAAAAAAAATCCGATGGATAGAATTATAGATATGGTTTTGTATTGCATGAAAAAGGAATACTTAAATTATAAAAAATTTAAAAAGAACAAAAATTGTAGGTTTATAGAATTTGAAGATTTTGCAACAAATACATCAACGCATCTAAATGCAATTTGTAAATTTTTAAAAGTTAAAAAAAGCAATAAAACCAAAGAGATAATGACAAGAGAAAATTGTCCAAGAATTATCGATCATGGTCTGTATAAAGAAAAACTTCAGAAGATTAAATTTTTATCTAGCAAAGCTTCTTTTCAAAAATTATTAGATTTTGAAAAAGTATTTTTAAAGAGAAAAAGCAATCTATTATAGTGATAGAATATCAAAAATTTATTAGAAGTGCTTTTAAAAAAAAGTACTCCCAGTCAACATATATAAATCAAAAACTATTAAATTCTTTTTTTGATTCTAGAAATAAATTTTTAGTCAAAAGTTTTGAAAAATTTAAGATAAAATTAGATAAATCTAAAAAAGAAAAAGATAATGTACTAAGAAACCTAAAAAACATTTATAAAAAAAAACCAAATCTTAATAACTTAGATCAAAAGAAAGTTTATGATTATTATAAAAAATTTAATATTTTCTTAAGATTATTAAAAAAAAATAAAAAATTAACAAATCCACTTAGTTATTTATATTTAGGATTTTTAATTCTTAAAATGAAAAAAATAAATGAAATTCAAAAATTAAATTTCATTTTGAAAGTAAATGACAGATTATCTATAGAAAAAAATATAATATTTACTCTAGAAGAAATCGGATTACTTCTAAATTTATATAAATTTGAAAATTTATGCCTAAAAAAAATATCGAAATAAGTTTAATAATCTCAAGTAATTATAGGTCTTTAATATATCTTTATTATTTAAAAAAAAATAGATTATTACCAAAAAAAATCGTTTTTTTGAAAAATATTAAAGAAAAAATATACAACAAAAAGATAATTTTATTTTTTAAAAAAAATATAAGCCAGATTTTAGTTAAAACATTTTTAACTAAACAAATTAATGACTCAAAAGTAACCAGTTATTTATTTAAACATAAAAGCAAGATGTTTATAGTTTCACTTTATCCTGGAGCAGAAGGCATTATTAAAAATAAACTACTGCTTAAAAAAAAATTGTTTATTCATTCTCATCCTGGAAAACTTCCCGAATATAAAGGAAGTACTACAATTTATTATTCAATTTTAAGTGAAAAAAAAATTTGGTGCGATACTATATTTCTTAATGAAAAAATAGATCAAGGATCTATAATTTATTCAAAGAGATATCCAATTCCAAAAAAAGTTTTAGATATTGACCAAAATTACGATGCAAAAATAAGAGCATTGAATTTGATTAAAGCTTTGAAAATTTTAAAAAGAAAAAAAAACAATTTTAAGTCTAGAAAAAAAAACAACGATTTCAATCCTACATATTATTATATTATTCATCCAATATTGAGATTGCTTACTTTCAATAAAATCAAAAATGTTTAAATCAAAGGCAGAAACTTTATTCTTTTTACAAAAAAAATTGAAATTAAGTAAAATTCCTAAAACCTTTTATTTTTCAGTTTTAGAATGGAAAAAAAAGAAAAGAGAAATTTTAAAAAAAATCAAAGATCAATTTAATGGAAAAATAATAATTAGATCTTCTGCTTCTGGCGAGGATGGATTTTTAGGTTCCAATGCGGGAAAATACAAGTCTTTTTTAAACGTAAATTGTAAAAATCGAGCGGATGTAGAAAAAAAAATTAATTATGTTATTAAAAGCTATAAGAGAGCTTCACAGAAAAAATCAAAGATTTTAATTCAAAAGATAATAACATCTATTAATTGTTCTGGAGTTGTTTTTAATAGAGATTTAAATACTGGTTCAAAATATTATGTAATTAACTATGATGATATAAGCGGGAAATCAGATACTGTAACATCAGGTACTACTCAAAATTCTAATAGAATATTATTTGTATATAATAAAAGATTAGAAGAAGTAAAATCAAAAAGGTTTTATAAACTTTTAAATTCAATTAAAGAGTTAGAAACGATCTACCAAAAAATTCCCTTAGATATTGAGTTTATAATCACAAAAAAATTGGAGATATATATTTTACAAGTGAGACCACTCGTATTAGCTAAGAGAATTTCAAATTATCAAGATAAAGAAATTGATCTAAATCTAAATATTCTGAAAAAAAGAATTGTTAAAAAATTAAAATATTGGAACACAGTATATGGGCAAATGCCTGACTGGAATCCAGCTGAAATAATAGGCAAATATCCTTATCCATTGTTATCTTCTCTGTACAAAGTTTTAGTTTTAGACTCTGCTTGGATTAAAGCTCGTAAAATAATGGGATATAGCGATAGTTTTAAAGAAAAGAAATTAATGGAAACTTTTTTAGGTCAATCTTTTATAGATGTGAGAAAAAGTTTTATTTCATTTTTACCAGAAGGTATTTCTAAAAAATTAGAAAAAAAAATTGTAGATTTTTATATTAAAAGATTAGTACAAAATCCTACTTTGCATGATAAAATTGAATTTGATATTGCAATAAATTGTTTCTTGTTTGATTTTGAAAAAAGAATAAATCATTTGTGCCCTAAACTTTTAAATAAAAAAGAAACTTTATTTTTAAAAAATAAATATAAAGATATTTTTGTAAATAACATATATGAACAAAATAAAGGATCAATAGATTATAATTTAAATAAGATCAATTATCTAAACCGTGAATATGAAAAAGTTAAAAAAGAAAAAGATATCAAAAAGATAATTAACTTTACAATTAATTATGGAATTATACCTTTCTCTATTCTTGCTAGACACGCTTTTGTAGCAGAAAATTTACTTAGATCACTCATCAGACTAAAGATTATAAATTACAATGATTCTGAAAACTTTAAATCTAGTTTTGAAACTGTTACATCAAAATTTATTTTTGACTGCAATCTTTTATCAAAAAACTTAATTAGCTTTAATAATTTTAAGAAAAAATACGGACATTTGAGACCAGGAACTTACGATATCAATTCAAAAAATTACTCACTATTTGATAAAGATTTTTTCACCAAAAAAAAGAATACGATGAAAAAGATAAAAAACAAATTTAATTTAACCTCTTCTAAAAAAATAAAAATAGAAAATATTTTGAAAAAAAATCAAATCGGTATCAGTACTAAAAAATTTTTTGAATATTTGAAAAAATCTATTGAGTCTCGTGAGTATAGTAAATTTATTTTTACGAAAAATGTAGACCTAATATTGAAAAAAATATCTGAAATTGCTAGAGAAAATAGATTATCAAAAAAACAAATATCCTTTTTCATACTTCAAGATATTTTGCCAAAAAAGAATAACAAATTATCAAGAAAAAATTTAATAAAAAAAATGCATTTAAATAAAAAAAAATATAATACGCATCTAAATATAAGATTGCCAATTTTGTTAGTTGATGCAAAAGGAGTTGACGTTATTCCTTTTCAAGTATCATCTCCAAATTTTATAGGAAATAAGAAGATTATTTCTGATTTAGTTGCTATTGATAACAACACTAACTTATCAAAAATATCTTTTTATAAAAAGATAGTTTTAATTGAAAATGCAGATCCTGGCTACGATTGGTTATTTAACTTTAATATAAGTGGATTAATAACTAAATTTGGAGGAGCCAATTCGCATATGGCAATTAGATGTAATGAATTAAAAATATCTGCCGCTATAGGTGTAGGAGAAAAAATTTTTGAAGAAATAAAAAATAATGAACAAATAATTTTAAATTGTCCATTAAAGAGGATAGAAACTAATTAGAATTAAATGAAAATTGTTATAATTAATCCAAAAATTTCAATAAACAAAAAAAGAAGAGAAATTAATGATGTAACAGATCAAGCTTTGAATAAATGGCTTATCAATAATTCTTACTATCCAATAGTATTGCCTAATTCAACTATTAAGATTCAAAAAAAAAAGATTGAATTATTTTTAAAAAGATTGAAACCTAAAGGAATCGTTCTTTCTGGAGGAAACGATGTTACTAAAAACTCTCTAAGATACTATATGCAATTATTTTTAATACAATTTTCAAAATCAAATCGTATTCCCTTACTTGGTATATGCCAAGGTATGCAAATGCTAGGAGTTTCAGACGGAGCTAAATTGATTAGAGTAAAAAATCATGTCAGGGCAAAACATTTGTTAGTTAATTTGACCAATGAAAAATTTCCTATTGAGGCAAATAGTTACCATGATTATTCTTTAAAAAAATGTCCAAGAAATTATAGAGTTACAACAATAACTAACACTGGAGACATCGAGTCAATTAAACATAAAAAATATTTTATAGAAGGATGGATGTGGCATCCTGAAAGAGATATAAAAATTAATAAAATCAATAATTATAGATTAAAAAGATTATTTAAATAAATTAAATGACTTCAATTAAATCTTATAAAAAAAATATTTCTGCTCTTTGGAATAATTATAATTATGTAAAAAAATATGATAATTATAAATATTCTTCTGAAGATGGCATGGCATATTATCTTAACGGCAGAAGAAAGGTAGTGGTCGAATATTTAAAAAGAATTAGCCATGGAAAAAAAATCACCATGTTAGAATTAGGTTTTGGAGCAGGTCAAAATACTCAGCACTTTATGAGGTTTTGTAAAAAATTTTATGGAATAGAAATATCAACTCATCAAGTAAATTTTGCAAAAAAAAGAAACAAGTCTGCAGTTAGAAAGGGAAAAGCAAAATTTATGGTCGGATCTATGGAAAAAAAATTTAATATAAAAACGAATAGTATTGACGTAATTGTAATAGTAGGAGCGTTACAATATGTAATGGATACCCAAAAATGTTTTAAGGAGTGCAATAGAGTTTTAAAAAATGATGGTAATCTAATAATAGCGCAGACTAATACTTTTTCAATTAATGATAATATAACAATGAATAAATTTATTGTTGGAATGTCACGATTTTTTTTAAAAGAACAATATCAATACTCCCACTCGTTAACAATAAAATCTATCTTAACAGAAACTAAGCTAAAAAAATATTTTTACAAGTACAGAAATTCTTGGTGGATGAATTCTTGGATCATTAATTCAGGATTTAAAGATAAGTGGAAATTTAAAGTGAAACGAAGATTATATTCTTATAGTCGATTAAAAATATTGATTAACAAAAACAACTTTCATGTTCTATCTTCTTGTGGATATCCTTTTTTTTATAATAATCAAAATTTCATAAGTGAAATAATCTTTTCATTTCTAGATATTATTTTGGTAAATTTAAATAAAATTTCATTTTTCGCTTTTTTCTTGAGACATATAGGATCAAGTACAATGTTCCTATGTAGAAAAAAAAAATAATTTAACTATGCAAGGACTTATTTTAGCAGCTGGTAGAGGCTCGCGTTTAAAACAACTAACTCAAAAAAAACCAAAGTCATTTAACAAATATAAAGACAAAAGATACATCGATATAATTATAAATAATTTTATTACCAATAAAATCCATAAAATTAATATTGTTGTTGGGTATAAAAAACATTTTTTTCAAGATATTAAATGTAAAAAAATATTAAATTCTCGATGGCAAAAAACAAGTATATTTTTTTCCCTTTATTGTGCGAGAAAAATTTTATCCCATAATACTTGCCTAGTCTCTTATTCGGATATTATCTATAAAGAAAGAGCGTTAAAAATTCTTAAAAGGAAAAAAGGAGATATTGTTTTTTTAAATAATACAAATTGGAAAAAAACATGGAAAAAAAGATTTAAAAACCCCTTAAGAGATCTGGAGAACTTTGAATACGTAAAAACAAAAAAAGGAAATTTTCTAACAAAAATTGGAGGAAGGCCAAAAAGCATTACTTCAATTAAAGGTCAATTTTCAGGACTTTTGAAGATTACTCCAGCTGGGTGGAAAAAAGTTCTAGGATTTATCAAAAAAGAAAAAATCAATATTAACAAATTGGATATTACTTCTTTTTTTTCAAAGTTTGTAAAAAAGTATCAACGTGTGATAAAGATTGTAGATTATAAAGATATGTGGTTTGAGGTTGATACAGTTGAAGATTTTAAAATACTTAATTCAAAAAAAAATTTGATATGAAAATTTTAGTAACTGGCGCAGAAGGTTTTATTGGTTCTCATTTGATAGAAGGACTTATAAAAAAAAGATATAAAGTAAAGGCCCTTGTATTATATAATTCTTTTAACTCTTTGGGTTGGATAGATACTTTGCCAGATAAAACAAGAAAAAAAATTGAAATTGCTTTAGGCGACATTAGAGATAAAGAGTTTATTGATAAATATTTAAAAGATGTTGATGTTGTAATAAATTTAGCGGCTTTAATCAGCATCCCTTATTCATATCAAGCTAGCAGATCTTATATTGACACTAATGTAAACGGATTACTTAATATATTGACTGCATCACTTTCTTCTAAAGTGAAACAGGTTATTCAAATTTCAACAAGTGAAGTTTATGGAACTCCAAAAAAAGTTCCAATCAAAGAAGATTTTCCACTTAATGCCCAATCCCCCTATGCCGCAAGTAAGATTGCTGCTGACCAACTAGCTCTGTCATTTCATAAGTCCTTTGGTTTACCTGTATCTATCATAAGGCCATTTAATACTTATGGTCCAAGACAATCTACAAGAGCAATCATTCCAACAATAATTACGCAAGCTTTGCAAAATAAAAAAATTGAAATCGGATCACTATTTCCAAAAAGAGACTTGCTTTTTGTTGAGGATACTGTGAATGGCATAATTGCAGCTATAGGCAACAAAAGAAGTTTAGGAAAAGTAATCAATCTTGGATCAGGTTTTGAAATTTCGATTAAAGATCTTGCAAATAAAATTTGTAAAATTTTAGGAATAAAAAAGAAGTTAAAACATAGCAAATTAAGAGTTAGACCAAAAAAAAGCGAGGTACAAAGATTATTGGCATCAA
The DNA here is from genome assembly GCA_902569735.1 of uncultured Pelagibacteraceae bacterium. Taxonomy (GTDB): domain Bacteria; phylum Pseudomonadota; class Alphaproteobacteria; order Pelagibacterales; family Pelagibacteraceae; genus Pelagilacustribacter. The sequence goes on from CACFVE010000006.1 coordinate 19,305, forward strand.
CTAAGGAAGCAAAAAAAATTCTTAGGTGGTCACCAAAAATCAAGGGAATTAAAGGTTTAGAATCAGGTTTAACAAAAACTATACTTTGGTTTAAGCAAAAAAAAAATTTGAAAAATTATAAAAGCTCTAATTACAATTATTAAATGGTTAATAATAAAATATTGATAATAGCTGAAGCTGGCATCAATCATAATGGCAATCTTAAACAAGCTTTAAAAATGGTTGATATAGCTTCTAAAGCTAAAGCTGATTTTGTGAAGTTTCAAACTTTTGATCCTGAGTCATTAACAACAAAAAATCTTGGATTAGCAGATTATCAAAAAAAAGGTTCTAATAAAAAAACACATTTAAAACTTTTAAAGTCATTAATGTTATCAAAAAAAGATTTCAAGAAAATTATTGCTAGATGTAAAAAAAAAAAAATTAAATTTTTATCTAGTCCATTTGATATTGGGAGTATAAAAATTTTAAAAAATTTAAAAGTAAAAATATTTAAAATACCATCTGGAGAAATTAATAATATTCCTTATCTAAGATATATCGGTTCGCTCAAAAAAAAGATTATATTGTCAACTGGTATGAGCAATTTTTCAGAAGTTAAAAACGCAATAAAAATCTTGACTAAAAATGGAACCAAGAGAAAAGATATTTTTGTATTACATTGTAACACAGAATATCCTGCAAATATAAAAAAACTTAATTTAATGTCGATTAAATATTTAAAAGACAAAACCAAAATGAGAGTTGGATTCTCAGATCATAGCTTAGGATATGAAGCTTCTTTAATTTCTCTTGTTCTTGGAGCCACAGTTTTTGAAAAACATTTTACATTAAATAAATTTTCTAAAGGCCCAGATCACAAAGCAAGTTTATCTCCAAAAGAATTAATTGAATATGTCAAAAAAATAAAACTATTTTATCTTAGTATAGGACAGTATCAAAAAAAACCATATAAAGAAGAATTAAAGATTTCTAAAATAGCAAGAAAACAAATTGTTGCATTCACTAATATTAATAGAGGAGACAAATTCACAGAAAAAAATATTACAACAAAAAGAGCAAAAAAGGGAATTTCAGCCTCAAATTGGGATAAATTAATTGGTAGAATCTCAAAATATAATTTTAAAGAAAATCAAAATATCAAAATATAATTTATGAAAATTTGCACGGTTACAGGATCAAGGGCTGAATTTTATATCTTAAAAAATTTAATTCGAAAATTTGAAAAAAAAAAATTTTTTAATCATCATCTTATAGTTACAGGGGCACACAATTCAAAAATTTTTGGTAATACAATTAAACAAATCAGAAAAGAAAAAGTTAAGATTGGAAGTAAAATTAATATTAAAGTTAAAAATGATAGTGAGGCTGACATATCAAAGTCATTTGCTATAGGAGTTAAATTATTTTCGGAAGCACTTTTAAAAATCAAACCAGATATTTTATTAATTCTTGGTGATAGATATGAAATTTATTCTGCTGCAATAGCCGCTTGTTTTAATAGAATTCCTATTGGCCATATACAGGGAGGAGAGAGAACCGAAGGAGCTATAGATGAAGCAATTAGACATTCAATAACTAAATTATCTCATATACATTTTGTATCTACTAATGATTATTTTAAAAGAGTTAAACAATTAGGAGAAAATAAAAAAAACATCTTTAATGTTGGCTCAATGGGTGTGGAGTCTTTAAAGCTAATTAATTTTTTCAATCGAAATGAATTAGAAAAAAAATTGAAATTAAAATTCAATAAAAAAAATTTGCTTATTACTTTTCATCCAGAGTCATTAAAATCTAAAAATGAAAATAAAAAAAAAATTAAAGAACTTCTAAAAAGTTTAAAAAACTTGCCTGATACTACTCTAATATTTACAATGCCAGGGGCTGATACTAATTTTAAAATGGTAGTTCAAGAAATTAAACAATTCATTTCGAAAAATAAGAACAGCTACTTTTTTAAATCACTAGGAGATAAGCTATATTTTTCATTATGTAATGAAGTAGATTTAATGTTTGGAAATTCTTCTAGCGGAATCATTGAGATGCCATCATTTAAAAAAGGAACAATTAATATTGGAGATAGACAAAAAGGGAGAATTAAAGCTAAATCAGTTTTAAATGTTGATTTTGATGAAATAAAAATCAGAGAAAAAATCAGATATTCTTATTCCAAAAAGTTTAGTATCATTTTAAAGACAACTAAAAATCCTTATGATCAAGGAAAAAGTTCAGAAAAAATTATAAAAATTTTAAAAAAAATAGATTTACATAATATTTTAAACAAGAAGTTTTGTGATTACAAAAGATAAATATGAAAACTCAAAGTAATTTATTTGTTAAAAAAAGTGATACGATTAAAAAAGCTATAATTAAAATTAGAAGTAATGGCACGCGAACAGTAGTGGTCATTGATAATAAAAAAAATTTACTCGGGACGCTGACTGAAGGAGATATTCAAAAAGCTCTTTTAAAAAAAAAAAATATTAATGCATCAATTAATTCTTTATACAACCAAAATCCAATAAAAATAAATATCAAGAAAATAAATAAAGAAAAAATTTCAAAAATATTTATTGAAGGACAATATGGAGCTTTACCTGTCGTTGACTCAAGAAATGTTGTGCAGAAAGTGATCACTTGGTCTCATATTTTTAATTCAAGACAAGACAAATTTGATCTTAAAAACATAGATGTAGTTATTATGGCAGGAGGCAAAGGAGAAAGGTTAAAACCATTTACTGAAATTTTACCAAAACCCTTAATCCCTATTAATTCTAAACCAATGTTAGAACATATAATTGATAATTTTACTTATTTTAATTTTTGTAAATTTCACTTAATTTTAAATCATCAGGCAAATTTAATAAAATCATACTTTCAGTTAGAAAACAAAAATTACAAAATTAATTTTATTAAAGAACCAAAACCTTTAGGAACAGCTGGAGGAATATTTTTTGCTAAAAAAATCAATTCAGATAATTTTATAATTACAAATTGTGATACGTTATTTAAAATCGATTATACAAAATTTTATGATTTCCATAAAAAGAATGATAACTTTATCACTCTTGCAGTTTCAAAAAAACAACACACATTTCCTTATGGATTTTGTAAATTGAAATTAAATAATTTAATTTCAATTGAAGAGAAACCAAAATTTCATTTCATTGCTAATACTGGTTTATATTTTGTAAAAAAAGAAATAATAAAGTTATTACCAAAGAACAAAAAATTTGAAATGACTGAATTAATTGAGAAATGTCTAAAATTAAAAAAAAAAACCGGTGTTTTTCAAATATCTGCTGACTCTTGGACTGATCTAGGACAAATGTCAGATCTCAAAAAAGCTTACAAGGAAATTTAAAAGGTATGAATATAATATGCACAATATGTGCCAGAGGGGGATCTAAAGGGCTTACAAACAAAGCTTTAAGAAAAATCAATAAAAAACCATTAATATCTTACACAATAAAACAAGCAATAAAATCAAATGTGTTTGATGAAATTGTAGTTTCAACGGACTCAAAAAAAATTCAAAAAGTTGCAAAATATTATGGAGCAAAATCATGGTTTTTGAGACCAAAAAAATTTTCTCACGATAGAAGCTCTAAATTATTAGCTATTAGACATGCTTTAACTGAGTCAGAAAATTATTTTAACAAAAAATTCAAAATTTGTGTGGACTTGGATATCACTGCTCCTCTAAGAAAAATACAAGATATAAAAAAAGCAATTAAAGAATTTAAGAAAAAAAAGAGCAATAATCTTGTTTCAGTTTGTTATGCAAGAAGAAATCCATATTTTAATATGGTTGAGAAGCATAAAAACGTAGTGCAACTTGTTAAAAACATAAAAAATTCCAACAAATTTTCAAGAAGCTTTACTTCAGATTTTAATATTACTCGAAGACAAGATGCTCCAACTGTTTATGAAATGAATGCTTCAATCTACATATTTACAAGAGAAACTTTAATAAAAAAAATCAAATTATTGAACAAAAAAACTTCTTTGTTTGTAATGCCAAGACAAAGATCTATTGATATAGATGATATTTATGATTTAAATCTTGTAAAAATATTAATTAAAGATGATAAAAAATTATTTAAATAAATTTTCTTTAAAAAAGAAAAAAGCTTATATAATCGGAGGGTGCGGTCTTCTTGGATCAGAAATTACAGAAGCTCTTTTATCCGCATCATCTCAAGTTTATGTCTTCGATAATGATAAAAAAAAAGGCAATCTTTTAAAGAAAAAATTTATTAATAACAAATTTACTTTTATTCATTTCGATTTAGAAAATCTTTATCAAGCCGATAAAAAAATGCGAAATTTTATAAAAAAAAACGGTTGTCCAGATATTTTTATCAATTGTTCGTATCCAGCTACAAAAGAATGGAAGTTAAGTTCTTTTAAAAAAAATAGTTTAAACTTATTAAGAAAAAATATTGATTTACATTTAAATTCTTACACATGGTTATCTTTTAAAATATGTGAGGCAATGAGACAAAAAAAAATTCCTGGATCAGTAATAATGTTCGGTTCAATTTATGGATTAGTTGGACAAAATATGTCAATTTATAAAAATACAAAAATTTCTGAAAATATGAATTATTCTATAATAAAGGGAGGAATTATAAATTTTTCTAGGCAACTAGCTTCTTACTACGGAAATTATAATATAAGAGTTAACTCTATTTGTCCAGGAGGGATAGTTGGTCACACAAAAGGTTTGGGCAAAAAACAAGATAAAACTTTTTTAAATAATTATAAAAAAAATTGTCCCATGAAAAGATTAGGCTCTCCCGAAGATGTGGCTTCTTCTGCTTTATTTCTTGCTTCAGATGCTTCATCTTACATCACTGGCACAACTTTTATAATTGATGGTGGTTGGACAGCTATCTAAATCTTCTAATGAGTAAAACTAATAACAAAAATATTTTTTGGTGTAAAAACTGCCTTAACATGTCTACTAGACCAAGAATAACTTTTGATGAAAGAGGATTTTGTAATGCATGTCAATGGATGGAAGAAAAACAAAAGCTAAATTGGCCTGAAAGAGAAAAGTATCTTAAAAAAATTTTAAACGAGACCAAAAAAAATAAAAAAGGAAATTATGATTGCATAGTTCCGTGCAGTGGAGGAAAAGATGGTTCGTATGTAGCGTATCAACTTAGGGATAAATATGAAATGAATGTTTTAACAGTAACTGTAAGACCCCCGCTTGAGCTCGACGTAGGTGAAAAAAATTTAAAAAATTTTACTAAAACCAAAGATAATTTTGAACATATGCATATAACAACTAACAATAAATCTATGCAAAAAATGAATAAACTTGGATTCATTGAAAAAGGCTCACCTTATTATGGATGGATAGTTACAGTTTTTACTTCAATAATAAGAACTGCATTAGCCCATAAAATTGATTTAGTTTTTTATGGAGAAGATGGGGAAATTGAATATGGTGGCTCTACTCAAAATAAAAATAATCCAATTTTTGACTTTAAATACATAGTAAAGAACTATTTTGAAGGAGATCATCAAAAAATTTGTAAAAAAAGCGGTCTAAGTAAAAATGAATTACATCATTTTACTCTAGATGAAAAAGAATTTAACAAAAATAATTTAAAACTTACTCATTGGGGCTATTATGAACCTTGGGATCCTTATAGAAACTATTTATTTGTCAAAGAAAAGTATACATTCCAAGAAACTGAGACAGCAAATGTTGGAACTTTTACCAATTTTGCACAAAACGACCAATCAATTTTCGCATTACATACTTATTTAATGTATCTAAAATTTGGCTTTGGTAGAGCTACTCAAGATGCTGGAATAGAAATAAGGAGAGGAGCTATGACCAGAGAGCAAGGAAAAAATTTGGTAAATTTATACGATAATCAATATCCAGATAAATTTGAGAGTTTATATTTAGATTATTATCAGATGACAAAAGACGAATTTCAAAATGTTTTGGACAATCATGCAAATAAAGATCTATTTGAAAAAAAAAACGGACGATGGTCTCCAAAATTTAAAATTTCATAAACAATATCTAAAATGTCTCGTAAGAAAATAGTTATAATAGATGGAGAGTTTGGAAACTTAGGATCTATAATTAATGCTATTAGGTTTTTGGGATTTGAATTTGATGTAATGAAAACAGTATCAAATTTAGAACCATATTCTCATCTAATATTACCAGGTGTTGGCTCTTACAATAGAGCTAGCAAAAGATTACAATCTTTGGGCTGGTTTGAGGCTATCAAAGATTTTGCAGAAAGTTCCAAACCTCTTTTAGGCATATGTTTAGGAATGCAACTAATGTTTGAAGGCGGAGAAGAAGATGGTTCGGAGAAGGGTCTCAGTTTTTTTAAGGGTCAATGTAAAGAATTTACTGAAGATAGTAAATTTCCATTGCCTCATATGGGATTTAATTTAGTAAAACATTCTGAGACTAAAATATGGGACAATATACCAAATCCGTCTCCTTTTTATTTTGTTCACAGTTACAGGGTAAAAAATATCGATAATACTGCTAAAATTTCAAGAACTGTTTACGGAGAAGAATTTATTTCATTTATAGAAAAAAAAAATATTTTTGGTGCTCAATTTCATCCAGAAAAAAGTCATAAAGTTGGTTTAAAACTGTTAAATAATTTTATTGAACGGAGTTGAATGGTTTATAAAAGAATTATTTATGCCTTGTTATATAGCAAAGGTTTTTTTCATTTAAGTAGAAATTTTAAACTCCAAAAAGTAGGAGATGTAAATTGGCTAAAAAATAATTTTGGTTTTGGAGAAACTTGTAATTATATAGATGAATTAATAATAGTTCTGGTAACAAAAAATCCAGACGAAGAAGAAATTTCTAATTTTTTTTCAGATGTAAAAAAACTTAGAGAAAAAATTTTTGTACCTTTAACTTTAGGAGGAGGAATAAGAACTTTTGAGCATGCCAAAAATTGTTTTTCTAATGGAGCTGATAAAATATTGATAAATTATCTTGCTCATAATAATTCAGAAGTAATTAATAAAATATCTAACATTTATGGAGAACAAGCAATTTCCATAATGGTAGATTATAAAAATATTGATGGTTGTAATTTTTCATTTACTAATTCAGCTGAAAATCAATCCATTTCTTTAAAGGATTACTTTAAGGAAATAAAAACTATAAAATTTGGTGAGTTAATTATTAATTCGATAGAAAAAGACGGGTCAGCACAAGGTTTAGATATAAATTGTCTTGATGATTTTTCCAATAAATTTAATAAGCCTATTTTATTAATGGGAGGAGCGGGAAAACCTGAACATTTTGTTCCAGTATTAAAAAAAAAAAATATATCGGGAATTGTTACAGCGAATTTGTTTAATTTTTTAGGTAGTGGCCTTGAATTGGCTAGATCTTTTTCTATGAAAAATGGAGTCAGGTTGATTAAATTTGAGAAGATTAATTAAAAATTTATTATGCTAGGTTCAGTATTATTTTTTGGAAGAAAAAATTGTCTTTATTCTAATAAGATAAAAAGACTTTTAAAAAGCAAAAGTAAGAAGTTTTTTTACGTAGAATCTAGTTTTTTAGGAGAAAAATTAAATATTAAAAAATTTGAACAAATAAGTTTTAATTATATTTTCTGTTTCAGAAGTTTTTATGTTTTAAAAAAAAAACTTATTAATAATTGTAAAATAGCAGCAATTAATTTTCATCCCGGAACTCCAAAATATAGAGGGGTAGGATGTGTAAATTTCGCTCTTTATAATAATGAGAAATTTTATGGATGTACTTCTCATATTATAAATCAAAAAATAGATAATGGAACAATATTAGATGTAAAAAAATTTCAAATCTCTAAAAACGACACTGTAGAAAGTTGTCTCAACAAAACTTATAAAATTATGTTTAAACAAGCTTTAAAAATAATTAATTTACTCATTAAACAAGATGAAAATTTAGGAAAGTTAATTAAAAAGAATAAACATATCAAATGGTCAAAGAAGCTAACAACAAGAAAAGATTTAGAAAAACTATATTTAATTGATAAAAAAGTATCAAAGAAACAATTAAAAAAAATAATTCGAGCGACAAACACTAATTTATTTAAACCACATATATCTTTTCATAATAAAAGATTTCTCTTAGATGATAGATGAATTGATTTCTAGAATTTTATGATAAAAAGAATTTTAATTATTGGCTCAGGGTCTATTGCAAAAAAACATCAAAAAGTTTTAAATAATATTAATAATAATATTAAGTTATTGATAATTCCAACAAGAAAAATTAATCAATATAAGCAAAAAGATTTTAACGGATTAATAAATTTTGATCCAGAATATATCTTAGTATGTTCTCCATCGACTTATCATTACAAACATTTTCAATTAATTGAAAAATATTTTAAAAGAAAAACCGTCTTAATTGAAAAGCCTCTTTTTTCAAATTATAGAAAATTAAAAAATAAATTTAAAAATCAATATTTTATCGGTTATAATTTGAGATTTCATCCAATAATAAAATTTGTTAAAAATTATATAAAAGGAAAAAAAATTTATTTTGCCAAAGTTTATTGTTCATCTTACCTTCCGAATTGGAGAAAAGAAAAAAATTATTCAAATACTGTGACATCAAATAAGAATTTAGGTGGCGGTGTTTTATTAGAACTTAGCCATGAATTAGATTATTTATTATGGATATTTAAAAAAATTAAAATTTTAAATGTGGTAAATAAAAAAGTATCAGATCTTAAGATTAATACTGACGATATTCTTTCTTTAAATGGAATGGCAGTCGGTAAAACATTAATCAATTTAACAATCAATTTTTTTTCAAGAATACAAAATAGAGAAATTTTTATTGATGGTAAAAATTTTAGTTTACATGCAAATATTTTAAAAAACTCAATAACTTTGATAGAAGGTAAAAAAAAGAAAAATTTAAAATTTAAAAAATTTAATATGCAAAAAACTTATACAAATGAAAATTTAAGTATTATTAATAGAAATTTTAGAGATATCTGTACCATTAAAGAAGGAATAGATTTATTAAAACTTATCTCAAAAATAAAAAAAAAAAATGAAAATTAGTCTTTCTGTACCTCATTTTTTCGGAAATGAGCTTCATAATTTAAAACAATGTATAAAAAAAAGATGGATCTCATCATCTGGATCTATTGGAACTGCTTTTGAAAAAAGAATAAAAAATTATATTGGATCAAAGTATGCTCTAGGTGTAATAAATTGTACATCTGCCTTACAGCTTAGTGTAAGATTACTAAATCCAAAACCAAAAGACGAAATAATAGTCCCTTCAATAACCTTTGTGGCCTCCGTCAATGCTATTGTTTACAATAATTGTAAACCAATTTTTTTAGATTGTGATGAAAATTTGTTACTCGATACTGAAAAAACTTTAGAATTTTTAAATACAAAAACTTTTCAACATAAGGGAGCTTGTTATAATAAAACAACAAAAAAAAGAATTTTGGGAGTAATAGCAGTACATACTTTTGGAAATCTTGTAAAATTAAGTAAGAAATTTTTAGACACTTGCAAAAAAAAAAATATCAAAATAATTGAGGATGCCGCTGAAAGCTTTGGATCTTATTATAATTCTGAAAAAAAAAAAAAACATGCGGCAACATTAGGTGATCTGAATTGTTTGTCTTTTAATGCAAATAAAATAATTACCTCTGGTGGTGGTGGAATGATAATTTTTAAAGATAAAAACCTTTACAAAAAAGGCATATATCTTGCATCTCAAGCAAAAGATAATTCAACTTATTTTATTCATAATACCGTGGGTTACAATTTTCGTCTTTCTAGTTTGCATTCTTCAGTTGGCTCGGCACAAATCTCCCAAATATCTAAAATTATAAAAAAGAAAAAAATGATTCATGATTTATACAAAAAAGAAATTAACAAAATAAATGGTCTAACCATTTTAGAACAACCTCATTACTGTGTTTCAAATTTTTGGTTAAATATATTAATTATAGATAGAAATAAATATGGCTTATCGAAAGATCAAATCATCAAAAATTTCTTAGGAAAAAAAATAGAAACTAGATCTGTATGGTATCCTAATCATTTGCAAAGACCTTTTAAAAATTTTCAAAAATATAAAATTAAAAATTCAAAAAAATTATATGAAAATTCTCTTTGTTTACCAAGTAGTTTTAATCTTAGAATAAAAGACCAGATAAAAGTAATAAACTTTCTGAAGAAAAAATTTAGATAATAATTATGTTACTAATTTTATTTTCTGATAAATTTTCTAAGTTTTGTGATCATAAATATCAAATTAAATATTTAAAAAAAAAATTAAATACAAAAGTAGAAGTTAATGACCTATTTAGCATTGTAAATAAAAGCTGGGAAGATTTCTTTCCAGGAAAAAGATACGGAAAAGTTAGAGTTTTTAAAAAAATTTCTGAATGGAAAAAATATTTTAAAAGTAAAATTCAAAGTGAGCAAAAGTTATATGTTTTGAATTTATTAGACTTTAATTCTTTTAAATCTTTAGCAATTCATTATGAACTATATAAATCTAAAGTTAAAATAATACAATTAAGATCCCCAGAAGTTTGCGTAGAAAACAAAAGCAATTATTATAATTTTTTTCAAAAAATTTCAAAAGCAATAGAATTAACTTTTACAAATTTTGCCAGACTTGTTTACTTTATTAAAATGAAATTTTTATATAAACTTGGTACTATTATGAAATTTGAAGAATTGATAGTTCTATATTCAGGTAAAAAAAAAAATCTTTTACCTAATTTAAATTCAAAAAAAATAAGTTATGAAAGCATTCATTCTAGCGATTATTCTAATCATCTTTTATTAAAATCATTTAAAAATAAGAAGTTAGCTAATAGAAATTTTATAGTTTTTCTAGATACTACAACTCCTTATTTCACAGGTGATAAAGCGATTTTTAAATATAAAATTAATTATGATCAAGTTATTTGGTATGAAGATCTAAATAATTTTCTTAAACTCACTGAGAAAAATTTTAAATCTAGGATAATTATCATTCCTCACCCACGAGTAAGACACTTAAAAAATCCCTACTATGACAAAAGATTTGAAGTAAGAAAAGATATTGACGCTTCAAATAAACTTATTGGAAACTCTAGATTTGTTCTGGCTATCAGTCCTTCTACAGCTGTAAGTTATTGTGTTATAAATTATAAACCTATTTCATTAATATATAATGAACAAATAATTAAAAATAATCCAACAATGTTGGCAGAAATGAAGTTTATGTCAAAAATTTTAAAAACTGGATTAATAAATATTAATAATCGATTTAATAAAAAAAAATTTTCAACATTTATTGATAAAAAAATCTACGATAAATATAAATATGATTATCTTACTTCAAAAAAGATAAGTGAAAAAATGAACCATGAAATTATTAACGATATTCTTTTAAAAGAAGATCAGAAAACTTTTTTAAGATAAATTATATTTTTGTTTAAAATTATTTATAAATAATATATAAAGTTTCAAAATTTATAGTCAAAAAAAACTAGATTTATGCAAAATAAAATTCCTGTATTTGACATTAAGATCGGAGATTTAGAAAAAAAATATATCAAGGATTGCCTCGATAGTTCATCTATTGGTCAAGGCTCATACGTGGAAGATTTTGAAAAACAATTTAGTCAATTTGTAAATTGTAAATTTGGTGTTACTACCACAAGCGGAACAACTGCTTTACACTTAGCTTTAAAAACCCTGGATATTGGTGACGGAGATGAAGTCTTACTTTCTTCTAGCACCAATATGGCTTGTGCTTTTTCAATAGCTCATTGCAATGCAAAACCAGTTCCGATTGATATTCACAAAAATACTTGGCAAATGAATACAGATCTCATTGAAAAAAAAATAACAAACAAAACAAAAGCTATAATGGTAGTTCATTTATTTGGACAGGCAGTGGATATGGATCCTGTAATTGAATTAGCAAAAAAATATAATTTAAAAATTTTAGAAGACTGTGCAGAATCTCACGGTGTTGAGTATAAAGGAAAAAAAGTCGGATCTATAGGAGATGTAGGAGCTTTTAGTTTTTATCCAAATAAAACTATTACTTGTGGTGAGGGCGGAATGATAACAACCAACTCAGAGAAATTAGCAGAGAAAGCAAGAGATTTAAAAAATTTGTGCTATGGAAAGAATAATAAATTTATGCATACAGGCATAGGTTTTCAATTTAGAATGTCTAATGTTAGCGCAGCTATGGGGTTAGGACAACTTTCACAAATTAATGAAATTTTTGAAAAAAAGAAAAAAATTGACGAAAGATATAAAAAAAATCTAGCTGGCATTAAGGGACTTAATATTCCAGAAATAAGCAAACATACAAACAAATATATTATGTGGGTATTTAATCTTTATTTAGATGATAAATTTGGAATCACTAGAGACGAATTAGCTATCAAACTTAAAGAACTAAATATTGAAACTAGAGAAGCTTTCGTGCCTGTCAATATGCAAAAAGTTTTACAAAAAAAATATGATTTAAAAGAAAAAGATTGTCCAAATGCTAATTACATTATGGACAATGGTTTCTATATTCCCTGTGGAAATACTATTACTGAAGATGAAATAGATTATGTATCTGAAAAAATTATAGAAATTGGTAAAAAGTAGAAAAATTTAATAATTGTTGGTCGATACTTAAAATTGTTATAAAAAGATTGAATATGTTTGAATTGGACGAACCATATGTCGGAAAAGAAGAATTAAATTACTTAAAAGAAGCTATTGAGAGCGGTTGGATTAGTGCTATGGGTCCCTTCGTAAAAAAATTTGAAGAGAAATTTGCAGAATATATTGGAGTAAAATACGCAGTTAGCTGTGCTAGCGGTACAAGTGCAACTTCTTTATTATGTCCAACTCTAAAAATAAAACCTGGAGACGAAGTTATATTACAATCTTTAACTTTTACAGCTGACGCTTGGGCAATGCATCAAGCTGGAGCTAAAATAATATTTGCAGACTGCGCTAAAGATACATTTTCTATAGACCCGGATGACGTAAGAAAAAAAATATCAAAAAAAACTAAAATTATTAGTCCAACACATCTTTATGGAAGACCATCAAAAATGGACGAACTTCGAGAAATATGTGACCAAAATAGTATTTATCTTATCGAGGATTGTTGCCAAGCAATAGGATCAAAATATAAAGATAAAATGGTTGGTAGCATGGGTGATTTCAATTTTTATAGCTTCCACAATAAATTAATTGCAAGTGGTGAAGGGGGAATGATTACAACAAATGATAAAAATTTAGCTGAACGATTTGATAAACTAAAAAACCCTCCAGCAGTTAACAGACCTGAAGAAAGAGATGGTTTCACTGAAATTTCCATGAATCATAGGCTAAGCAATTTACATGCAGCAGTAGGGCTAGCGCAATTGGAAAGACTAGAACAAAACATTAAAAAAAAAATAAGAATGGCAGAGATATATGACAAAATATTTGAAAATGCTGATGGTATTAATTTAATTAAAGAAGATGAAGAAAATAGAACTGTATGGTGGAGATACACAATTTTGTTAGATCCAAAAATTAATGTAAATAAATTTAAACAAAAAGCTCTAGAAAATAAAATAGTGGTTAGGGAGGGTTATTTGCCATTACATAAACATCCTTTTTTTAAGGAACACAATAATTTACATTTACCTAACTCAGAAAGACTCGGTAGAGAGGCAATAGATATTCCCTCAAGTTTTAAATTAAAAGAAGATGAGATAATTTTAATAGGTCAGACGTTAAAAAAAATAGTAAAAAATTTACTTTGATAATGTCATCAGAAAAAAGAGTTGCAATATTTGTAGACTCTAGAAAAGAGTCTGGAGGTGAGTATCAGCACCTTCTTTATACCATTAATAATATAAAAAAAAATAATAAACAAAAAATTAAGTTTTTGATAATTTGTCTCTCAAAAAATCTTAATTTAAATTTACAGTCGGAAGACATTGAAATTAAATACTTTTCTTTGAACTTTTTTCAAAGATATATTTGTTATTTAAGAAACCATAATTCATTATTTTCAAGATTAAAAAAATATTTTTTCTTTAAGAATACATTTGAACATTTTCTTGTGAAAAATAATGTAGATTTAGTATACTTTTTAAGCCCTTCTCAATACTCATTATATTTAGAAGATATCAAATTTTTTATATCTATTCCTGATGTAGATCATCGCGAGCATTTAGAATATCCAGAAGTAGTTGATAATAATGAATTTAATAGAAAAAATGAAATTTTTTCAAAGTCATTAATAAAAGCTCAAGCTATTATAACAAATGCAGAAATAATTAAGCAACGTTTAATAAAATATTACAACATTTCTCCAGAAAGAATTTATATAATTAGTTTAAGACCAGCTATGTCAGTAAATGATTTTTCTCTTGATAATATAGATAAAAAAAAAAATGAAGCTATAAAACTCAAATATAATTTGCCACAAAATTATATCTATTATCCTGCTATGTATTTACCGCATAAAAATCATAGAATAATAATAGACACTATCAAGCAACTAAAATTAAAAAATATGAAAATTAATGCAGTATTTACTGGAAGCGATGTCTTCTATAAAAAAAATTTAATAAATTATGCAAAAAATCAAAATGTTTTAGACAATATCAATTTTTTAAACTTTGTTGATGATGAGGAGTTGCCGTATATTTATTTAAATTCTCAGATGATTGTATTTCCAGTTTTAATTGGCCCTACATTCACACCAATTTGGGAAGCTTTTAAAATGAAAAAACCAGTAATATTTTCGAATCTTGAAGGAGTTAAAAGTGTATATGGTGAGGGAGTTTATTATATTAATCCTTTTGATCAAAATGATATAGTCCACGCTATTGAAAAAATTAATAATGACGAGTCTTTTAAAAATAATTTAATTAACAAAGGCACGCTTCAACTTGAGAATATGAAAAAAGAAGATCAGTATAGTCAAGTATTTAAGATTATCGAAAATTATAGAAGAATCAAAAAAACTTGGGAATTTAATAATTAATAGTAATAAGTTTCAAAAAATAATGATGATTAAAAAAAATACCTCAATGTATAAAGATACTCAGTATTTTAAAAACAAAAAAATAATAATTACAGGTCATACTGGATTTAAGGGATCATGGTTAGCTTTGTGGTTAAATTCTCTTGGAGCTAATGTATTGGGATTATCAAAAAATGTGCCAACAAAACCATCACATTTTAAAACTTTAAATCTTGAAAAAAAAATAAAATCAAAAAAAATAAATTTAATAGATTTGAACAAACTAAAAAAAATTATTTATAATTTTAAACCTGACTATATATTTCATTTGGCAGCTCAATCTATTGTGAAGAAATCATATGTTGAAACTAAAGAAACTTGGGAGTCCAATTTAATTTCTACTATTAATTTATTAGAAACTTTAAAAAAAATAAAAAAAAAAACAACTGTAATTATTATTACGAGTGATAAAGTCTATAAGAATATTGAGACAAAAAAGGGTTATAAAGAAACTGATAGATTAGGAGGCCTAGATCCTTATGGAGCCTCAAAAAGTGCAACGGAAATTGCTATTCAATCATACATAAACTCTTTCTTTTACAACAAAAAAGATTATGTAAGGATTTGTACTGCGAGGGCAGGCAATGTTATTGGTGGCGGAGATTGGTCACCAGATCGATTGATACCTGATTGCATGAGATCTTGGTCAAAAAATAAAGTTGTGAAGATTAGAAATCCTAAATCTACAAGACCTTGGCAACATGTTTTAGAAGTAATATTTGGATACTTAAACTTAGCTATAAATCTTAATTTGAACAAAAAACTACATGGCCAATCTTTCAATTTTGGCCCAAAAAATCAGAACTATAAAGTAAGCGAAGTTTTACTTGAAATTAAAAAAATCTGGCCTGCAATTAAATGGCAATATGAAAAAAAGAAAAATTTTAAAGAAAACCAGTTACTTAATCTCAATAGCCAAAAAGCGAAGAAGATTTTGAAATGGCAGCAGACAATGAGTTTTAAAGATCAAATTAAAATGCTTGTAGAATGGCACCAATTTTATAATAAAAACAAAAAATACACTATCGCCAAATCTAT
Organism: uncultured Pelagibacteraceae bacterium; assembly: GCA_902569735.1. Classification (GTDB taxonomy): domain Bacteria; phylum Pseudomonadota; class Alphaproteobacteria; order Pelagibacterales; family Pelagibacteraceae; genus Pelagilacustribacter. The sequence continues at coordinate 35,431 of CACFVE010000006.1, forward strand.
AGAACAAATTAATGTTTATAGAAATTTAGTGTTTAAAAAGAAATGAAAGTTGTAATATTAGCAGGTGGATTAGGCACTAGGTTAGCTGAGTATACAAAAACTATTCCTAAACCAATGGTAAAAATTTTAAGCGTTCCAATTATTGAAAGAATAATAAGACATTACAATAGATTCGGTTTTGAAGATTTTTTAATAGCTGGTGGATATAAACAAAATGTTCTTAAAAAATTTTTTAAAAATAAATTAAGAGATCTCAGTATTAAAGTTATTGATACTGGAAAAAAAACAATGACAGGAGGAAGAGTAAAAAGATTGGAAAAATATCTTAAAAACGATAGGTTTATGCTTACTTATGGAGATGGCTTATCAAATGTTAATTTAAAAAAGCTTCTAAAATTTCATTCTAAAACAAAAAACTATGTAACTTTAACAGCGGTTAGACCCCCAGCGAGGTTTGGCGGAATAAAAATAAAAGGAAAAAAAGTAAAATATTTTAAGGAAAAATCTCATTTAGATGAAGGATGGATTAATGGTGGTTTTTTTGTGATGGAGCCAAAAATATTTAATTTTTTAAAAGATGACAATACAATTTTAGAGAGTTTCCCTTTAGAAAATATTTGTAAAATTAATAAGTTAGGAGCATTTAAACATAACGGCTTCTGGCAGTGTATGGATACCAAAAGAGATAAACAGCTTTTAGAGCAAATTATTAAAAAGAAAATTTTTAATTAGATTGAAAAAAAAAATTTTAATAGTTGGATCGTCAGGATTTCTTGGAGTCAACTTTATAAATACTTTGAGCAAGATACCTGGATTTACCATTCATGCAATGGTTCATAAAAAAAAATATTTAAATATAAGAAATACTAAAATTAAATATATTTTTGGAGATATTTGTAATTACAATAAATTAGAAAAAAACATTAAAATATCTTACGATTTTGTTTTTAACTTTTCTGGCAACATAAATCATAAAAAAAATCAAGAAACTTATAAAGTACATTTCTTAGGTATAAAAAATTTAATTAAGATTATAAAAAAGACTAAATCAAAATCGCTTATTCAAATAGGTAGTAGTTTGGAGTATGGTGATAGTATATCTCCCCACAATGAAAGTTTAGTTTGTAAGCCTATATCTTATTATGGGAGAGCCAAGTATTTAGCTACATCTGAAATAAAAAAAAAATTAAAAAATTATGTAATACTTAGGCCTTATCAGATATACGGCCCCCAGCAGAAGCTTGATAGACTCATTCCAATGATTATCAACTCATGTCTTAAAAACAAATCATTTCCTTGTAGTGAAGGTTCGCAATTGAGGGATTTTTTATATGTAGATGATTTTAATAATTTATTAATCAAAATCATCAAAAAGAAAAAAATTAAAACTGGGATTTATAATGTTGGTTCTGGAAAGCCAATTAAAGTTAAAAAGATAATTAATTTAATTCTTGAATTAACACTTAAAGGCAAACCTCTTTTTGGAAAATTAAAAATGAGAAAAGACGAAATACAAGTATATTATCCAAATATAAAAAAAGTTAAAAAATATTTTCAGTGGTCACCAAAAACAAATGTTCTTTTAGGTTTAAAAAAAACAATCAGATTTTATGCAAAAAAAAGATAATGCACTAGTAAGCGTTATTGTAAATTGTCATAATGGTGAGCAATATTTAGAAGAGTGTATTAAAAGTGTAATCAACCAATCTTACGAAAATTGGGAATTGATCTTTTGGGATAATTGTTCTTCAGATAATAGCAAATTAGTACTTGAAAAATTTTCAGATAAGAGAATAAAATATTTTAGATCAAACAAATTTTTAAATCTCTACAACGCCAGAAATCTTGCAATAGAAAAGTCAAAAGGAGAATATATCGGTTTTTTAGATACAGACGACTTTTGGGAAAAAGATAAAATTAATATTCAAGTTAAATTTTTTAATAAACACAAAGATTATGAAATCGTATTTTCAAATTATTATCTTATTAAAGAAAAACAAAAAGTCAGAACAATTAAACACAAGTTAATATTACCATCGGGAAAAATTACTCAAAATTTATTAAATTTTTATTCAATTGGAATATTAACTACTTTAGTCAGAAGAAATATTTTTAAAATATATAAGTTTAACAAAGATTACAATATAATAGGTGATTTTGATCTTTTTATAACTCTCAGTCAAAAATTTAAAATTGGGAGCATTCAAGAACCTCTTGCCTCATATAGAGTGCATTCATCAAACTACTCATCTCAAAATCTTGAAACTCACATAAAAGAGTTAAAAAGTTGGATAAATATTAACGATCAAAGGTTAAGACAAAAAGGTTACAATGTTAACCAGCAAAAATTTTTTTTATTAAAATTAAAGATTAAATCATTTTTTAATATTAAATAAACTTAAAATTTAATTGGTGGGCGTGATAAGAATCGAACTTATGACCTCTACGATGTCAACGTAGCGTTCTACCATTGAACTACACGCCCTTATTTATAATTATAATTCCCTCTCAAATACATAATTATAAATTTTATTCATCCTTAAATCTTTATAATCAGCAAGGTCTTCAGCACGTTTTTTGTGTTTGAAAATAAAATTATTTTCCTTCATAGTGTTTAAAACTGATTCAAGCTGTTCTTGAAAATTTTCATTCAATTCTATTGAGAAACTTTTTATTTTAGGATTTTGAAGATGTTTTGAAGCTCCTTGTAGTATTAAATGTTCTATTCCATCAACATCGATTTTTATATAATTGGGAACACTTAAAATATTGTTATCTATAAGATAATTTATAGTAGTTCCATAAATCTTATAGCTATTCGCTGGATCAAATGATTTTCCTTCAAAATTATAATTTTCTCCCCAAGTATGCAAAGCTACTCCTTCAATAAATTTTTCTTCTTTAAAAATTTTATATTTATTCTCAATATTTGAAAGCGGGAATTGATTAATCTTAATTTTTTCTTCTAATTTATTTATAGAAATATTTCTTGTAAGTATTCTAAGATTACTTGTGGAAGGTTCAAAACTTACTACCTCTATATTCGAATATTTTAAGGAGGCATAAATAGAGTAAATACCTATATTTGCACCTATATCCCAAAAAATTATTTTATCTTCTTGTTCTTTAAAACTATCTATCCACTCCAAAGTCTCCGGTTCCTTAGTAAAAAATTCGTTTACAAGTCTATTAGTAATATAATTCGGAGCAAAAAATTTAACTTCTTTATCTAAAATTTTTATTTTCTTATAAGAATCATTTTCTATAAATTCAGAAAACCATATCAAAAAACTTCGATTAATAATCTTATGAAAAAAAATATCTAAAATTCTTAATATTTTATAGATTAGGTATGAAAGTTTTTTTACCATTATATTTGAAAACATATATCATATTTTCCTTGTTCATTGAAAAAACATGAATATTCTTAAATTTCTCAAGAAATTTTCCTATTTAAAGTCGCTAATTCACATATTTTTTATTTACAAAAATTATTTTAAATACTATAAGACTTTGCCTGGTAATTATTGCGAAGGGGCCACACCCGATCCCATCTCGAACTCGGAAGTTAAGTCCTTCAGCGCCGATGGTACTTTGTCTTAAGACATGGGAGAGTAGGACGTTGCCAGGCTTTTAAATTATGAAAATAGCAAGCTCACTAAAGTCATTAAAAAAAAGGGATCTTAACTCTAAACTAGTTAAGCGAAGAGGAAAACTTTACGTGATAAATAAAAAAAATCCAAGATTTAAAGCTCGCCAAGGCTAATATTAATTAAAGCATTTATTCATGATAGTAGGATCAATTAAAGAAGACTTATCGTTAGAAAAAAGAGTTTCAATTACACCTGAAACTGCAAAAAATATTATTAATCTTGGGTTAAAAATATGTATAGAAAATGGTTATGCAAATCATATTGGAATTCGAGACGAAGAATATAAAAATGTTGGTGTAGAAATAAAAAGTTCTCCGAAAGAAGTTTTAGATAATTCTAATTTATTAGTAAAAGTTAACTGCCCTTCTGAAAAAGAAATCTCAAATTTAAAAGATAAAACTATTTTAATTGGAATGTTTAACCCTTCCAAAAACCAAAATAAATTAAAAGAAATTTTTAAAAAAAACATCGATATTTTTTCTTTAGAATTACTTCCAAGAATTACAAGAGCACAATCAATGGACGTTTTATCATCTCAAGCAAATTTAGCGGGATACAGAGCAGTAGTTGAGGCAATTTATGAATATGAAAAAGCAGTTCCTATGATGATGACAGCTGCAGGAACAGTTCCAGCAGCAAAAGTTTTAGTTATTGGTGCTGGAGTAGCGGGACTCCAAGCTATTGCAACAGCAAAAAGATTGGGAGCTATAGTATCGGCTACAGATGTAAGAGCAGCTTCCAAAGAACAAGTTGAAAGTTTAGGAGGAAAATTTTTAACAGTAGAAGGTTCAGAAAATTTAGAAACAAAAGGGGGATATGCTAAAGAAGCCGGAGAAGATTTTAAAAAAAAACAAGCTCAAGTTTTAGAGAAAGCTGCATCTAATAGTGACATAATCATCTGCACAGCGCTTATTCCTGGCAAGCCAGCACCTAGAATTATTAATGAAAAAATGATTGATAATATGAAACAAGGATCAGTAATTTTTGACCTTGCAGTTATTCAAGGTGGAAATGCTGCTTATTCAGAAGTGGATAAAACAGTAATTAAGAAAGGGGTTAAAATTATTGGGATAGGGAATGTTATGAATAAATTACCCATTACTGCATCAAGTTTATATGCAAAAAATATATTTAGTTTTATCAGGAATTTATACAGCAAAGAAAAAAAAGAATTTGTTTTAAACACGGAAGATGAAATAATTAAGAATACTTTAATAAAGAAAGAGAATTAAATGGAAATAGATCCTTTTATATTTAGATTTAGCATATTTATTTTATCAATTTTCGTAGGGTATTACGTTGTATGGAGTGTGACCCCCTCTTTGCATACTCCTCTTATGTCTGTAACTAATGCAATTTCTTCAGTGATTATAGTTGGAGCAATAATTGCGGCCTTAGCAAGTTCATCAAGCAATATTTTTGAAACTTCTAATGTGTTTGGTTATTTAGGAATTATTTTGGCTTCAGTGAATATATTTGGTGGTTTTCTAGTAACCCAAAGAATGCTTCAAATGTATAAAAAAAAGAAAAAAAATAAAAAATGATATCTCCTAATTTATCAGCAATATTTTATTTAATTTCAGGAATACTTTTTATTCTTGCTTTAAGGGGCTTATCTTCTCCAGAAACATCTAGACAGGGTAATTTGTTTGGAATTTTGGGAATGATAATTGCTATTTCAGTTACTTTTTTAACTGTGGGAAATTTTTCTAATGCAATGAATTACGTTCTAATATTTTTAGTTATTGGAGGAGCTATCGGAGCTTTCATTGCATTTAAAATACCTATGACTGCTATGCCAGAGTTAGTGGCAGGTTTTCACAGTCTTGTTGGTTTAGCTGCAGTTTTTGTAGCTATATCAGCTTTTTTAAATCCACAAGCTTTTAATCTTGGATCACCTGGAAATATAAAACTAGCAAGTTTGATTGAAATGTCGATCGGAGCAGCGGTAGGGGCAATTACTTTTTCAGGATCAATAATAGCTTTTTTAAAACTTCGAGGAATAATGTCAGGATCGCCAATTATATTTTTAGGTCAACATTTTATTAATTTATTATTAGGGATATTTATTATTGTATTAATTTATTTCTTATGTGAAACACAGTTAGATAATTTCTTTTGGGGAATGATCGCAGCATCTTTCTTAATAGGTGTTTTATTAATTATTCCGATTGGTGGAGCGGATATGCCAGTGGTAATTTCAATGTTAAATTCTTACTCTGGTTGGGCTGCTGCTGGAATTGGATTCACTTTAGAAAATACTGCTTTAATTATAACAGGAGCTTTAGTCGGATCTTCAGGAGCAATACTATCCTATATAATGTGCAAAGGTATGAATAGATCATTTTTTAGCGTCATACTAGGAGGATTTGGAGGTGATACAACTGTTAACGAAGAAAAGAAGAAAGATCAAAAACCTGTAAAGAGTGGTAATGCAGAAGATGCAGCATTTCTACTTAAAAATGCTTCTTCTGTAATCATAGTACCCGGATATGGTATGGCAGTAGCTCAAGCTCAACATGCCTTAAGAGAAATGGTTGATGCTTTAAAAAAAAATGATATTAAAGTTTCTTATGCTGTGCACCCAGTAGCTGGAAGAATGCCAGGGCATATGAATGTTTTATTAGCTGAAGCAAATGTTCCTTATGATGAAGTTTTTGAATTAGACCAAATTAATAATGATTTTGCTAATACTGATGTAGCATTTGTAATAGGGGCTAATGATGTTACAAACCCTGTAGCTAAAACTGACCCTCAAAGTCCTATCTTTGGAATGCCAGTTTTAGATGTGGAAAAATGTAAGTCAGTTTTATTTGTAAAAAGAAGTTTATCCCCGGGTTACGCTGGAGTAGATAATGAACTTTTTTATAGAGAGAATACTATGATGTTGTTTGCTGATGCTAAAAAAATGACGGAGGATATTGTTAAAAATATTTAAATATGCCTAAAACAAAAATATTTTGTGATATCGCTGACAGCAAAACAATTAAAGAGTTTAATAAAAAAACAATTGTTGATGGTTTTACTACTAATCCCAGTTTAATGCGAAAAGCAGGAGCAAAGAGTTATGAAAAATACTCAAAACTTCTTCTAAAAATTTGTAAAAAGAAACCAATTTCATTAGAGGTTTTTTCAGATAATATTAATGAAATGGAAAAACAGGCATTAATTATAAATACCTGGGGAAAAAATATTTATGTAAAAATTCCTGTAATTAATAGCAAAGGAAAATTTACTGGACAGTTAATAAAAAGATTAAATAAAAAGAAAATTAAGCTCAATATTACTGCTGTTTATACAGTTTCTCAGGTAAAAAAAATTAACAAGTGTCTTGATAACAGGACAAAGTCTATAATTTCTATTTTTTCAGGTCGTATGGCCGATGCGGGAAAAGATCCAGTTCCAATTATAAAAAAAGCTGTTCAAATAACAAATGGGAAAAATAGAGTTGAGATTCTTTGGGCTAGCACGAGAGAGCCCTATAATTATGTCCAGGCTCAAAAACTAGGTTGTCAAATCATAACCGTACCTCCAAAAATTATTGAAAAAATCTCTAATTTTGGAAAATCTTTTGATCAACTAACCAAAGATACTGTAAAGGGTTTTTTGGTAGATAGCAGGAAATCAAATTTTAAAATATAAGATTATTTTAAATTAAGATATTGACAATTTTATTAGAAATCATTACTAAGAAATCATACTGAATAAGTGAGTGGGGAATCAATGTTAAATTCATTGGCTGTACCTGCAACCGTAAAGTCGGAGCGCCACCCAGTATAGTCCGCTGTTGAATGATGGCCAGGGAAAGCCTAGTTCTGCGATGAAAAATTAGCAACGGCAATATCGTAAACCAAAGTTTTTTAACTTTGCAATTGAAAGGGCCGTGTATGAAATATTTTATAATATTTTTTTCTTTTTTTATTTTATATTTTTCTCAAGTCAAAAGTGAGGAAATTGAAAATTGTACTTGGAAAAATGATATAGGAAAACCTTGCATTACAATTTTTTCAGCTCCAAACACATCTAATATAAACGAAAAATCACTTGGAAAAACAGTTATTACTAAACAACAAATGATAGAGTCGGGTTATGACGATGTTAGGAGTCTTTTGGAGCAAGTAGCAGGGATCGACGTTTATAGTGATGGTCCTAAAGGTCAGAAAACTTCTATTTTTATGAGAGGCACTAACTCAAATCATACATTGGTTTTATTAAATGGAATTCCAATAAATGATCAGAGCTCACCCAAAGCAATGTTTGATTTCGGTTATGATTTCTTACAAGGATTGCAACAAATTGAAATTTACAAAGGAGCTGCTGGGGCAATTTTTGGACCAGCTGCAATTGGAGGAGCTATTAATTTTATTACAGATATAAATTATCAAAATTCGATTTCAGTTAGTCACTCAAATAGTAGAACAAATTCTGTAAGTGGTAATTATACCTACATAACTGAAAATGGTTGGCATCATAATTTTCAAGCTGGTTCTTCTCAAATTGAAGAGTTGAGCACACAAAATACCTCTAAGGATTTGGACGGAACAAAAAATTTATCTTTAAGCTATAATTCTGTAAAATTCTTAGACGATAATCATAAATTAAAATTTACAGGTTATTCGCGTAAAACAGACTCAGGCTATGATAGCTGGGACGATGCTAACGCAAATGCAGATAATATTATGTATGCTTTACAATCATCTATTGAGAGAAAAAAAGATAATATTGAGGATAATTTAATAGCACATGTACACGTACATGATAGATTTTATGACACAGCTGTTAAAAATAAATATTATTCTCAATCCTATACTTTAAAAGGTGAAAGAAAATTTAATATAGCAGACAACTTATCCGTAGGAGTAGGAAGTGACTATAATTATAACAAGGGTGACTTTATAATTCATGGAAACTGGGGATCTTCAGCAGAAGGTCATTCAGATAATTTGGGAATATACTCAAATTTAGGATATCAAGTAAATGATAATACAATAGTATCAGGTCACTTAAGAGGTGATAGTCATAAGTATAGTCAAGAAAATTTAACGTATAGAGTAAATTTAACGAAATTATTAAATAATTTTACTTTGAGTTTGTCAGAGTCTACTGGTCTTAGACATCCAGATTTATTCGTATTACATGGAAGCAATCCAAGCGGAACATTTAAATCGATGAAAACAACTAAACCAGAGACTAGTTTAACCCGAGAATTATCTTTAAAGTACAATTTTTCAAATAATACTTTTTTTGAAACCACTGCTTACAAAAGTTCAGTATCTGATGTTTTGAACAGAAGTACATCAACAGGTGGTTATAATGAACTAATTGATATTAAGCAGGAAGGGTTAGAAAATAGTTTTAGTTTTAAAGATAAAACTCAAAAATTATCTCTTTATAATACATTTTCTAAAAGTAGAGAAGGAAACGGAAGACCACAACTTCGAAGACCAGAACAGCAATTTGGTGTCAAATACTCTAAAAAATTTAATTCACAATTTTTAGGACCATTTGATTTAAATTATGACTATAGACATGTAGGAAAAGTCGAAGATTGGAAAAAAGGAACTTTTAGAGCTAAAGTTGACAGTTCGGATATTATGAATATGAGTTTATCAAAAGATTATTTTGGAAGTATTTGGTCTATAAATGTCTTAAATTTAACAGACGAAGAATACCAAAGGCCCGATACATATAATCAAGAAGGTAGAAGAATTGGGTTGTCATTTATGTATAAATATTAATAATTACAATTGATGAAAAATTTGAATATTTATTTAAGTGTATTTATTGCTTTAGCAATTACAAGATTTATACCCCATCCACCGAACTTCACTAGTTTATTGGCTTTAAGTTTTTATGTTCCTGCGTTATTGGGTATTCGATACTTGCCGATAGTCATTATCAGTTTTGCTATAACAGATGTCTTAATTGGTTTTCATAATACAATATTATTTACTTGGGGTAGTGTTTTAATTGTTGGATTATTATCTAATTATCTTAACAAATCGATAATATTTAGGATGTCAGGAGCATTAGCTGGTGTTTTTATATTTTATTTAATTACTAATTTTGGTGTGTGGTCTGGTGGCATGTATGGGTATAGCCCTAGCGGACTTATGACAAGTTATATTATGGGTTTACCATTTTTAGGATATAACTTAATCTCAACTTTCTTGTTTTCGGCTTTGATAGAAACTGTTTACAGGTTTTATAAAGTAAAAGTAAAAAAAATCTAATTCAAATCAATTTTTTAAAAATATTAATCTAAAGTAAGTTTTGGTTGCGGGGGTAGGATTTGAACCTACGACCTTCAGGTTATGAGCCTGACGAGCTACCAGACTGCTCCACCCCGCGTTAAATTATAATTTTTTAATGTTTATTGCTTGGAGTTTATTTTTTTCTTCTTTTATATCGAACTGTATTTTTTGTTCTTCTTTTAAAACTCTAAGTTTAGACTCTTCTAAAGACGAAACATGTAAAAAAATATCTTTATTTGTTTCATCATCTGTAATAAATCCATATCCTTTTTTTGCATTAAACCATTTAACTTTACCTGATGGCATGATTGATCCTCTCATTTTAATAATTAATACCTATTTTTTAATTTTTGTAGTTTTTTTATTCTTTTAATATTTTCAGTTTGGACTCTTTTTTTTCTTTCCGAAGGTTTTTCGTATGTGCTTTTCATTTTCATAACCTTAAAAAAACCCTCTTTCTGAAGCTTTCTTTTTAAAACTCGGATTGCTTGTTCTACATTATTATCTTTAACGTCTATTTTTATAAAAACCTCCTGTTAATTTTACGTTAGTTATCATTTGCTTCCTTAATTGTCTACACCGAAGCTGCTTGGGCTTTTTTTTCTTCTCTTATTTTAGCTTTTTTTTCTCTCTCTACTCTTCTTTTAGCTTTTGCTAGACTTTTTTGAAAGGCTTCTTGAGTACAGAGCGCTAAAATAACTGGATCCCTAGGTTTAAGATTTGAAAAATTCCAATAGCTTCTTTTTCTAATTAATGAAACTGTACCTTTAGTGCTACCAACCAATTTTGAAATTTGCCCATCTGTCAATTCTGATGCATTTTTACATAACCACAAAATTGCATCAGGTCTATCTTGTCTTTTAGACAAAGGAGTATATTTAGGTTTTTTTCTTTCTTTAATTTCTACTTCATCAATTCTTTTTAATAGACTTAATTTTTTTTGAGGATCTTTTGAACAAGATTCTACTTCTTCCCTAGATAATTGACCTGCCAAAATTGGGTTATAAGCTTTAATGCTTTTTGCAACATCCCCATCTGCGATTCCCTTAACTTCTAGTTCATGTAAATTACAGAATTCTGCAATTTGTTTAAATGTTAGTGTTGTGTTTTCTACCAACCAAACAGCCGTAGCTTTTGGCATAAATGGTGCTTCAGGCATATTTTATTTTTTTTTTCTAAGGTTGCTAAATTTTTTATTATATTTACTCACTCTTCCTTTGTCTAAAATCTTTTGAGCTCCACCAGTCCATGCATAATGTGATTTTGGATCTATATCCAATTTTAAAGTATCGTTTTCTTTCCCCCAAGTAGATCTGGTTTCAAATTCACTTCCATCAGTCATAACAACTTTTATTTTATGATAATTAGGATGTATATTTTTTTTCATGTTGCGAGTTTTATATTATTAAAGGTTTTTACTCAATATTTTTCTTAATAATTAAATCTCTTAATTCATTATGAATATTTGTATTTGAGGCTAAAATGTTCTTTTTTAATGGCGCTTTACTATCTGGTTCAAAAAAATCAATAAATCCTCCAGCTTCTTTTAAAATAATTATACCAGCAGCTATGTCCCAATAATTTAATTCTCTCTGCCAATATCCATCAAATCTACCACAGGCTACATATGCCATATCTAAAGCAGCACTTCCAAATTTTCTAACAGGAGTTAGAATGGAATTTGATACTTTAATAAACTCAGAAAAAATTTCTTCTTTTATGCTACTCGTTTTTCTTGGACCACCAGTCACAACAAGAGCATCTTTTAATTTTTTTTTGTTTGAAACTCTTATTCTTGAATTATTTAAATATGCACCGTTTCCTTTCTCAGCAACAAACATCTCATTTTTAATTGGGTCAAGAATAACACCACATTTAATTTCATTTTTTTCTTCATATCCTATAGAAATAGCGAATTGAGGTATCCCATTTAAAAAATTCGTTGTTCCATCTATAGGGTCAACAATCCATCTATTACTTGTGTTTGATTTATTAATAATTCCTGATTCTTCAGTAATAATTCCATAATCCGGATGAGCTTTTAGTAATTCTTCAATGATTATTTTTTCAGTTCTTTTATCAGCTGAAGTTACAAAATCACCGGGACCTTTAGATGATACTTGTAAATTTTCTATTTCACCAAAATCCCTTATTAAAGACCTCGATGCTTTCATACACGCTTTGGTAATAATATTTATTTGAGGAGAGTTTAATCTCATTAATTAACTCTCTTCACATATTCCAAAGTACGAGTATCTACTAAAATTTTTTCTCCACTTTCAATAAAAGGAGGAACATCTATTTTTATTCCACAATCTAACAATGCCGGCTTATATGAAGAAGAAGCAGTTTGATTTTTTATAGCGGCATCAGTGCTTTCAATAGTACACTCTATATTATTAGGAAGATTTATTGAAATAGGTTTTTCTTCCATAAAAGAAATTGTAACTTCTAGATTTTCCTTTAATAGCTTATGTTGTTCTCCAGTTATAGATTTTGAAATTTCAACTTGTTCAAAAGTTTTATTATCCATAAAATGACAATTTTCTCCGTCAACATATAAAAAATTAAATTTTTTTTCTTCTACCTCCGCTTTTTCTACAGTTTCGTTTGATCGAAATCTTTCATTTAACTTTGTACCTTTGATAACACTTTTTAGTTCTACTTGATTAAAAGCTCCTCCTTTTCCTGGTTTGACGTGTTGTGTTTTCAAAACGTTCCAATAGTCGTTTTTATGTTCAATAATCATCCCTGGTTTAATCTCAATAGCAGTAATTTTCATTTAAATTCTTTAATTGCAATTTCTGGTTTTAATTTTGGGTTATCCCAAATATAACTCGATATTGCAATATATTTAGCTCCTGATTTTATAAATTTTTTGTAATTAGAATTATTAATTCCACCTATTGCAATAATTGGTTTTTTTATATTTCTTTTTGCCCATTTTAAAATGTTTAAATTAGCTTTTTTAGCATCAGGTTTTAGCTTTGATTTGTAAAAAGATCCAAATGCTAAATAATCTACTTTATTTTGAACTGCAATTTTGGCTAATGATCTAGAGTTATGACAAGTTACTCCAATAATTTTCTTTTTAAGATATTTTCTAGCATTTACTACAGATGCATCATTTTGACCTAGATGGCACCCATCAGCACCAATAATTTTTGTAATATTAGGATGATCGTTAATTATTAGTTTAACTTTATATTTTTTTGTAATTTTTTTTATTTCTTTAGCAATTTTAATAATTTTATTCTTTTTTATTCTTTTTAATCTTAACTGAAAAAATTTAACATTTTTATTAGAAAGAACTTTTTTAAGATCATCATAAAAATAACCATGAACTTTCTCTGGGGATATTAAATATACTAACTTTTTCAAGTTAATTAAGCAGCAGCTTCTTGTTCTAAATTTTCAGACCACTCTCCTTTTGAAGAAAGTCCGTTCATTTTCGCTCTATGATCAAAAGCTTTTTGAATATTATTATGATTATTTTGATCTTTACCAAATGCTTTTAAAGCACTTGCTTGCAAACCTCTTCCATAAGAAAAAGTAATTAAAAAATTAGTATCATTGATTTTGTTGATTTCATTTAAATTTTTACTTGCTTCAATTTCTGATTGTCCACCTGACAGAAAGGCAATTCCAGTAACTTCGCTAGGTACATTTTTTTTTAGACAATCTAATGTTTTTGTGGCAATTTCTTCAGCACTTGATTTTTGTTTTGATTCAGATCCAGGAACAATCATGTTTGGTTTTAGAACAGTTCCTTTTAAATTTACTTTATGAATTGCTAGCTCGTTATAACATTCATTCAATACATTAGTTGTTACCTGGTAGCATTTATCGATATCATGAGATCCGTCCATCAACACCTCAGGCTCAACTATTGGAACCATTTTAGACTCTTGAACAAGTGCAGCATATCTTGCAAGAGCATGAGCATTTGATTTTATTGACTGCGAAGATGGAAATTTATCTCCGATTTTATAAACTGCTCTCCATTTTGTAAATCTAGCCCCAAGTTCATAATATTCTTTTAATCTCTCTCTTAAGCCGTCTAGACCTTCTGTAACTGTTTCTTCAGAAGAACCAGCTAGAGGTTTTGCACCTTTATCAACCTTAATACCTGGAATAGCGTCATTTTTGGAAATCAGCTCTGGTATTGTTGGTCCAAGGGTAGTTTTTTGTTTTATAGTTTCATCAAAAAGAATAACTCCACCAATATAATTTTTCATAGCTTTAGAGCTAAAAAGAGTTTGTCTAAACATTAATCTATTTTTTTCAGAATTTTCTACATTGATGCTTTTAAATCTTTTAGCAATTGTCCCTGTGCTTTCATCTGCAGCCAATATTCCCTTTCCTTTAGCACACATTTTTTTTGCAATTTCTTCTAATGTCATAGCTGATATTTATTTTAAAACATTGAGGCCGGGCAAGTCTTTTCCTTCAAGAAATTCTAAAAACGCTCCACCTGCTGTTGATAAGTGTGTAAAAGCAAATTTATTGTCACTTTTATTTAGTGCTGAAATTGTGTCTCCGCCACCAAGTATTGATATTAGAGATTTTTTAGATGTATTTTCTGAAATTTTCTTTGCTATTGACAATGTACCTACCGAAAAGTTTTTATTTTCAAAGTATCCCGCAGGACCATTCCACAAGATAGTACTAGATTGATCTATTATATTTTCAATATTTTTTAATGTTTTTGGCCCCAAATCTAGGATTATCTCATTTTCTTCGATTGAGTCTTGTTTTTTAGTTATCGCACGACCTTCAAAATTAGTAGAGACATTGCAGTCTTCAGGAATAAAAATATTACAATTATATTTTTTAGCGTCGGCATATATTGTACTAACTATTTTTTCAGAATTTTTTTCTATTAGTGATTTTCCAACTTTAAAACCTTTGAATTTTAAAAAATTATTAGCCATGGCTCCAACTATAATAATGTTGTTTACATTTTTTATTAAGTTAGTAATCACATTAATTTTTGAAGAAATTTTTGAACCTCCAATAATACAGGTAACAGGTTCTTTTTTATTTTGTATAACTGAGCTTATGGCATTTACTTCTTTTTTAAGTAATGGTCCTGCATATGATTTACCTATGTGTTTTGTAATTTTGTGAATAGAAGCTTGTTCTCTATGACAACATGAAAAAGCATCATTGATATAAATATCTCCAAGTGAAGCAAGTTTTTTGGCAAAACTGTCGTCATTTTCACTCTCTTTTTTAAAGAATCTTATATTTTCTAGTAAAATAATTTCTCCTTCTTTTAAGTATGAAAATTTGCTTTTTGTCTCTTCATTTATATCTCCCATGAAAAAGAATACGTTTGTTTCTAGTTGCTCTTTTAAAAATTTATATATAGGAGTCAAAGACAATTCTGTATTTTTTACTCCCTCTGGTCTACCAAGATGGCTTATAATAAGTATTTTTGCTTTTTTTTTTATTAAATTTTTTAAAAAAGGTAAATTTACTAAAATTCTTGTCTGATCTTGAATTTTTTTTTCATTTAAAGGTACATTTAAATCAAGTCTAAGAATGATTGTTTTATTCTGAACATCTAAATTATCAGAAAAATATTTTATTTTACTCATTTTAACTGTAGTTAATTTTTTCTAAGGTGTTCTTGAATGCCTGAAACTATTTTTTCTACCGATAAATTAAAATCTTCGTATACTTTTTTATAAGGAGCGCTTTTACCAAATTTTTCAACGCCTAAAGAAATACCTTTATCTCCAGAATATTTTCTCCAAGAAGAAACACTTCCCGCTTCAATTGTTACTATCAAAGATTTTTCATCGATAATATCTTTTTTAAAATCATGAGATTGTTTGTCGAAAAGCTCTTGGCATGGCATTGAAACTACTTTGGATTCAATATTATTTTTTTTTAGTTCTATTTGGGTATTTAAAGCCAGCTCAACTTCAGAACCAGAGGCAACCAAAGTAACTTTGTTATCATGAGAATTTATTTTTACTACGTAAGCTCCATTTTGACATTTATTTTTTTCTGAAAAATTAGGATTGATGTAAGGTAATTTTTGCCTTGATAAAGCGATTACACTAGGAGTATTTTTGCTTTTTAAAGCAATTTCCCAACATTCAAGAGTTTCATTTATATCTGCAGGACGAAAAACATTAAGATTAGGAATGGCTCTTAGACCAGTTAATTGCTCAATAGGCTGATGAGTAGGTCCATCTTCACCCAGACCAATGGAGTCATGAGAAAAAATATAAATCACTTTTAAACCCATTAACGCAGCGAGCCTAATTGATGGTTTGCAGTAGTCTGAAAAAATTAAGAAAGTTCCACCATAAGGAATTAAACCACTGTACAAAGCTAAACCATTCATAATAGCAGCCATTCCATGTTCTCTGACGCCGTAATGAATATAATTTCCATCAAAATTTTTAGAATCTATTACCTTAGAATTTTTAGTTTTTGTATTATTTGATCCACTTAGATCAGCTGAACCACCAATTAGTTGGGGCAAAATATTTGAAATACTTTCTATAGCAACCGATGAGCATTTTCTTGTTGCCATCATAGGTTTTGATTCAAAATATTTTATCTTTTCTTTTTTAATCAGATTTTCAAGGTCTTTTAAATTTGAATCTATATATGTTTTTTTTAATTCTGATTTTATTCTAGAGTTTTTTTTGTTTAAAATTTCTAACCATTTTTCCTCTAATTTAATTCCTTTTTTACCAATTTCCCTCCAAGCATTTAAAATATCTTCAGGTACTTCAAATGGTTCATTATTCCATTTCAGTTTCTTTCGAACTAAAGCCACCTCTTCCTCGCCAAGAGGTGCGCCGTGAGAAGAGGCTTTTCCAGATTTATTTGGAGATCCGAATCCAATAATTGTCTTACATGATATTATGCTAGGTTTATTAGCTTTAGAAGCTTTAGATATAGCTTTTGAAATTTGCTTCTCATCGTGACCATTAATTTCTAAAAAGTTCCACCCGTAACCTTCAAATCTTTTTTTATAATTGTCTGATACACTTAATGAAGTAGAACCATCAATAGAGATTTTATTGTTATCAAAAAAAACTATTAAATTTTTAAGCTTAAGGTGTCCTGCTAAACTCATGGATTCATGACTAATACCCTCCATTAAATCTCCATCGCTAGCAATAACGTACGTTTTATTATTGATTAAAGTTGATCCAAATTTCTTTCTTAATATTTCTTCAGCGATTGCCATACCTACTGCATTACCTAGACCTTGTCCTAATGGACCAGTAGTAGTCTCAATGCCTGTGCCTTTCTCATATTCAGGATGACCAGCACAAATAGAATTTAGCTGTCTAAAATTTTTTATGTCATCTATGGAAATACTTTTGTAGCCTGTTAAATAAAGCAAAGAATATAGAAGCATTGAACCATGGCCTGCGGATAAAATAAATCTATCTCTATTAATCCAATCAGGGTTTTTAGGATTAAACCTCAGGTGGTATTTAAACAGTACTGTAGCAACATCCGCCATTCCCATAGGCATTCCTGGATGACCTGAATTAGCTTTTTGCACAGCGTCCATGGACAACAATCTTATTGCGTTTGATAATTGAATAAATTTTAAGCTCACAGTTAAATTACCTATATAGACTTAAACTAAGTATATCAATAATATGATATAAAAGAAACATATGAGTATTTTTGAAAAAAAAGAAAAAAATTTAAATGAGTTAATTGCTAAATTGAATGCTTTGACATCAACTTATTCACATTCCTCATATAAAACAGAGAAAATAAAAACCGAAAAAAATGAATTGCTAAGACAAAAATCAGAAATTGAAAAAAAAAATCAAGGATTAATGAGAGAGCATAAATATTTAAAGGAAAAGATAGTCAATCTTCAGGAAGAAATTAACAAAAAATCAAATATTGAGGACAAATTCAACCAAGATATTGAAGAATTGAGTCAAGAAACAGAAAATCTAGTGAGTGAAATTGAAGAATGGCAAACGTAAATATTAAATTTAACAATAAAGACTATCTTTTATCTTGCGATGACGGACAAGAAGAGTCATTAAAAAGTTTAACTAAGTTTTTAGACAAGAAATACAGTGAGCTAAAAGATAAATTAGGAAATATTGGAGAAAATAAACTTTTATTGATTACTACAATACAATTAATTGATGAATACTTTGATATCAAACAAAGAGTGGCTCAACAAAAGAAAAAATTAGACGATTTAGCAGATAAATTTAAAGAACTTAAAAAATTAGCTATTATATATAAAGAAGGAAAGGATAAAGAAATCAAAAAATTAAATGATGAATTAGATAAATTTCAGAAAACTATTGAAGAAAACAACAGTCTTTATGAGTCAATGTTAGATAAAACAACAGAATCTCTAGAAAAAATACTTTCAAACACTGAATCAATCTCCAAAGTTCAGTAAATGCAAAAAAAAGATCGATTAAGAAAAAAATATTTTTTTATTAGAAAGAAAAAATATTTTGATATAAGACCTAGTTTTTTTAATCCTTTAATCAAGTTAATAAAAAAGAGACATAAAAAAAAAGATGTTAATTTGTCCATATATTATCCTTCTTCTTTCGAAGTAAATATTTTTAAATTATTTGACTTAAATGCTATAGATAGGGCAAAAATATTTTTACCAGTAATAACAGGAAAAAACTCTATGCATTTTTACAAATGGGATAAGCTTGACGTATTGCAAATCAATAAATTTGGAATGCTTGAACCTTTTGAGTCTTTTAAAAGTATTGTGCCAAACATCATGTTAGTTCCATTGTTAGCTTATGATAATGAAAATAATAGATTAGGCTATGGGGGAGGATTTTATGATCGATATCTTAGAAAATATTTAAAAAAGTATAATAACATAATGACAATTGGTGTTGCTTTTTCATTTCAAAAACACCATAAGATTCCAGTGTCTAATAACGATGTAAAATTAGATTACATTTTGACAGAGAAAGGTATTGTTTGATGAAGATACTTATATTGGGTGATGTAGTAGGAAACTCAGGAAGAAAAGCTATTAAAAATAATCTGTCTAAAATAATTAATGATTATGAAATAGGTTTTACAATTATTAATGGGGAAAACGCTGCTGATGATGGAAAAGGGATAACGAAGTCCATAGCTGAAGAATTTTTTTTACTAGGCGCTGATGTAATTACTTCAGGAAATCACATTTGGGATAAACAAGAAACTATAGATTATATAAATAAAGAAAATAGACTCCTCAGGCCAGCAAATCTTTTACAAGATTCACCTGGAAATGGTTACGGAATTTATTCAACAAAAAATAATAAATTTAAAGTCGGAGTTATAAATTTAATGGGAAATGTTTTTATGAAAAAAACAGAAAATGTTTTTGAAGCAGCAAAAAAAATTAAAGATAAAATTATATTAAAAAAAAATGTAGATTTTATTATGATTGATTTTCATGGTGAAATCACCAGTGAAAAAATGGCAATTGGACATTTCTTTGATGGAGAATCTACAGGAGTAGTTGGAACTCACACCCACGTCCCCACTGCAGATACAAGAATTTTAGAAAAAGGAACTGCATATCAGACAGATATCGGCATGTGCGGAGATTATAATTCTGTTATAGGCATGAATAAAGAAAATTCACTTAAAAAATTTTTTAAATCTAAAGACGCAATACAACATTTTCCTGCAGAAGGAGAAGCTACATTGTCAGGATTAATTATAGAAGCAGATGATGTGACGGGTTTAGCAAAGAAAATAAGTAGGTTAATTAAAGGTGGAAGTTTAGTTAAATAGATATGGCGGGACATTCACATTGGGCTGGGATAAAACATAAAAAAGGTCGCGTAGATAAAGAAAGATCAAAAATTTTTTCAAAACTTTCAAGAGAAATTACAGTTTCCGCGAAATTAGGAGATAAAGATCCAGACATGAATCCCAGATTAAGAGCTGCTATTCAAGCTGCTAAGCAAGCCAATATGCCTAAAGATAATATCTATAGAGCAATAAGCAAATCAGAAATGAATGATAATAAAAATTATGAAAATTTAAGATATGAAGGTTTTGGACCGTTTAATATTGCTTTTATAATTGAAACGTTAACAGATAATAAAAACAGATCTGCTTCAAGCATAAGGACAGTATTACAAAAGAGCGGAGGTAGACTTGGAGAGTCCGGATCTACCACTCACTTGTTTTCTATTTGTGGAGTTCTACATATAGATAAAAAAAAATGCAAAGAAGAAGAAATATTCGAAATAGCTACAAATTCTGGAGCTAAAGATTGTTTTAGTTTAGATAATTATCATGAAGTAATCTGTGAAAAAGAGGATTTTTATAAAATAAAAAGTGAATTTGAAAAGAAGTTAGACAATCTGCAATACTCTGGCATAGAATGGAGACCATTAAGTTATTTAGATTTAAATAAAGACCAAGGTGAAAAAGTCGTGGAAATACTAGAATCTTTGGAAGAATTAGATGATGTCCAAAATACCTATACAAATGCAAATCTAGAAAATATTAAATTATGAAAATCATAGGAATAGACCCAGGATTAAGCGGAGCAATAGCGATACTTGAGAACAATAAAGTAATTAGTATTTTTGAAATGCCAGTTATGTCTGAGGGTAAAAAAAACAAAAGACAACTTAATAGTGCTCAATTGGTAAAATTATTGAAAGACAATATTTCTGAAAATGAAGAAGTGTCGGTAATTGTTGAACAGGTAAATGCAATGCCAGGACAAGGAGTTACCAGTATGTTTAATTTTGGGCAAACTTTTGGAGCCATAAAAGGGGTATGTGCAGCTTTAGGTTTGCCTATTTTCTTTGTAAGACCTTCCAAGTGGAAAAAACATTTTGAATTGATAAATTCATCCAAAGACTCAAGCAGAACAAAAGCTATAGAGATGTATCCTGCTTTGTCGAATGATCTAGCGAAAAAAAAAGATGTAAATAAATCAGACGCTATTTTAATAGCAAGATTTTATAGTGAGACTAGATTAAATGAAGATAATTAAATAAATTAATCATGTATTTAACTTTAAAAGCGCCAAATTCATGACACATTCTAAAAGTAATTAACTTCAATGGAACAAGAAATAGCAGCACAAGTAGTTGGTTTAGGCGG
Organism: uncultured Pelagibacteraceae bacterium; assembly: GCA_902569735.1. Lineage (GTDB taxonomy): Bacteria > Pseudomonadota > Alphaproteobacteria > Pelagibacterales > Pelagibacteraceae > Pelagilacustribacter. Next base: position 56,450 of record CACFVE010000006.1, read on the forward strand.
AAGTTCAGATTTTTCCTTGTGGAAGCTTTTTATACGAGCTGACTTTGTTGTAAAATTTGTCATAATCCTTTTAATTGCAAGTTCTATTTTTTCGTGGGCATTAATATTTGACAAATTTAAATTATTTAAAAGTATTAACGCCTCAACAGAAGATTTCGAAAAAAAATTTTGGAAGGCAAAATCTGCAGAAGGTTTTAATAACAACCTCCCTACTAATTCAAAAGATCCAGCAACTAGAATTTTTAAAATGGCAATGAACGAAGTGATGAAAACAAAAAGACAATCATCAGCTGTTCAAGCAGCAAGAGTAGAGCGAGTTTTAGAAATTGCTACAGATAACGAAATAAAAAAAATAGAAAAAAATTTTACTTATCTTGCGACAGTTGGTTCTACTGCTCCGTTTATAGGATTATTTGGAACGGTCTGGGGAATAATGAATTCTTTCCAAT
>CACFVE010000007.1 GCA_902569735.1 uncultured Pelagibacteraceae bacterium
ACCTTTTTGTGACGGATCACATGATGGATCAAAATTTGGTCCAAAGACTTATAAGGCTGAACAATCAAAGAAAGTTTTTTTTTGCACTTGTAAACAAACTGATGATCCTCCTTTGTGTGACGGCTCTCACAATAAAAAATGAAAACTAAATCTGTAGTTTTTGATGCTTACGGCACATTATTTGATGTAAATTCTGCTGCTGAAAAATGCAAAGATAAAATCGGAGATAAATGGGAAGGATTTGCAAATTTCTGGAGAACAACTCAATTAGAGTATACTTGGCTAAGAAGTTTAATGAAAAGACACAAAGATTTTTGGCAAATTACAGAGGATAGTTTGGATAAATCAATGAAAGTTTTTGGAATCGATATGAGTATGAAAAATGATCTACTAAATCTTTATAAAGTTTTATCTCCATATCCTGAAGTTAAGAAAGTTCTAGAAAATTTAAAAAAGAAAAACTTTAAACTTGCTGTACTTTCAAATGGAACCCCCGCTCTTCTAGATCGATTAGTTCAAAGCAATAACTTGAAAGATTTGTTTGACGATATTTTCTCGATTGAATCCGTGAAAGTTTATAAGCCTGATGCAAAAGTTTATAATTTGCCCTTAAAAAAATATAAGATTAAACCTCAAGAAGTAACTTTTTTAAGTGCTAATACATGGGATGTTTCCGGATCTGGAAACTATGGTTATAACTCTGTTTGGGTTAATAGGAATAATGGAGTTTTTGATAATTTAGATTTTAAACCTAAAAATGAAATAAACAATTTAACGCAGTTACTAGATTTAATTTAAGCGTTATTATTTATTATGACTCAAATTGAAGTTAGAAAGATAGTTAAAGCCTTAAACGCATCAGATGGTGCTGGTGTTAAATTAAAAAGAAGCATTGGCACACCAGAAGCAGATTATATTGATCCATTTTTAATGCTTGATGAATTTGGATCTGAAAATAAGGACGATTATGTAGCTGGATTTCCTCCTCATCCTCATAGGGGTATAGAAACTGTAACTTATATGTTGCACGGCCAATTCGAACACGAAGATAGCATAGGATCAAAAGGAAAGATGGTTCCTGGAGATGTCCAGTGGATGAAAACCGGAAGAGGGATAATTCATTCCGAAATGCCTGCTATGTCAGGAGGTAAACTATTAGGTTTCCAACTCTGGATTAACATGCCAGCAAATTTAAAAAAGAATAAACCAGAGTACATTTATATTAAAGGTAATGAGCTTGGTATTCACGAAGATAGTGAAAAGAAAGTAAAAGTTATAGCAGGAAAATATGAAAATGCTGAGGGTCCTCAAAAAAAACATAACGTAGAACCAATTTATTTTCATATTGTTCTAAATGAAAAAAAAGAATTTAAATGTGAAGTTCCTCAGGAACATAATTCTTTTATTTATTTGTTAAAAGGTGAACTAAAAATTGGGGAAAAAGAACATGATAAAACTAAGGACTCCAATTTAATTTTACTTGGGAGAGGAAATAAACTTAAAGTAAAAGCCAATAAAAAAACTGAATTCCTTTTTATTGCAGGTAAGCCAATTGGTGAGCCAATCGCTAGAGGTGGTCCATTTGTTATGAATACTAAAGCAGAAATACTTGAAGCCATTCAAGACTATAATAATGGAACATTTGCTAAATATTAAAAGTTCAAGTACGTTTCTTCAATAATGGCTAAATCAATTGTTATAAAAAAAAATGGTGGACCCGAAGTCTTGGAAATTCAAGATACCGATATAAAATCACCAGGACCAGATGAAATAAAAGTTACCAATCATGCGATTGGGTTAAACTATATTGATACCTATCATAGGTCAGGTTTGTATCCTTTACCTTTACCTAGCGGTATAGGATTAGAAGCATCAGGAAAAGTTGATGAAATTGGTTCAAATATTAAAGAGTTTAACAAAGGAGATAACATTGCTTATGCATCCATGCCCATAGGAGCTTACTCTCAACAAAGAATAATACCAGCAAAAATTGCAGTAAAAATTCCTGAATGGATTTCACATAAATTAGCAGCAACATTAATGACAAAAGGTTTAACGACTAATTATTTATTAACTAAGACTTACAAGCTAAAACCTAATGAAACTATTTTGTTTCATGCTGCAGCTGGTGGTGTTGGTCAAATATTCGCTCAATGGGCTAAAAGCATTGGAGCAAAAGTTATTGGTACTGTAGGTTCAGACGAAAAAATTGAAATTGCTAAAGCAAATGGATACGAGAATGTTATTAACTATTCAAAAAATGATTTTGCAAAAGAAGTTATGAAATTGACGGATAATAATGGAGTTTCTGCAGTTTTTGACGGAGTTGGAAAAAATACATTTAAAGGATCAATAGCATGCTTGAAACCAAGAGGTATGATGATAAGTTTTGGAAATGCTTCGGGACCTTTAGATCCTGTGAATGTTACAAAAGATATTCAATCTAAAAGTCTTTTTTTGACAAGACCAACTATTGGGCATTATTTCACAAGCAGAAATGAAATCCAAAAAGGGGCTGATGAAATATTTGAAAAAATAAAATTTGGAATGATAAAAATAAAAATATTTAAAGAATATAAGTTAGAGGAAGCAAAACAAGCTCATCAAGATTTAGAGTCTAGAAAACTGACTGGTCCAGCCATACTTGTTCCCTAATGGAAAAAGAAGTTATATCACCTTGTATAAGTATTTGTAAAACTGATCCAGTAACTGGTTATTGTTATGGATGTGCAAGAACTAATGATGAGAAAAAAATGTGGAAAAATGAAAATACAAAAAAAGAATGGAAAATTAAGAATTTAGAAGAAATCACTTCTAGAATGAAAGGCTGGCAATTAAAAACTTTTAAAGAGTCTTATAAATATAAGATAAATAACGGTATATCATTATTTAAAAAAAAACTTCAGGAAACTAATTAAATTATAAGTCTTTCTTCATAGAATCCATGTCACTTAAATGAAATTTTAAGGCCTGATTAGAAAGTCTTATTTCTTGCAAAAATAAAAAAATAGAAATTATCATACACACACAACAGGCTGCAAAATTTAAACGAGCTACTTGGAGGGTATTAACATAAAGCATTAAAACTGTTGTCATATTAAAAAGAAATCCAAAGGCTCCAAAACCCATTACATATTTTAGTAAATTTGCTCTTTTGTTTAAAACATGTAATTGATTTTCCCATTCTGGAGGAACTTTTTTTTCAAATGTATACTGATCATGTATCTGTCTAATAAGAGCACTTAGTGTGTGAAACCTATTGCTATACATAGTCATCATTAGAGGTATAGCCGGAAACATTAAGGCTGCAACTGTGTAATCTATATCCATAGCGAATCAAATTGATTATGTAGATAGTGTTTGATATTTACAAGTCATATTTCATGGAACATTTAAAAATATTTATAGAATTAACAAGATTAAATAAACCTATAGGCTTTATGCTTTTATTTTGGCCATGTTCTTGGGGTTTAGCTTACGGGTATGGCTTAGATCAAGACTTAAATATTTTCTTATACTATACTTTATTATTTTTTTTAGGCTCGGTACTTATGAGAAGCGCGGGGTGTATATTTAATGATATTGTAGATAAAGATTTCGATAAAAAAGTTCAAAGGACTAAGCTAAGACCTATTGCTTGTGGCAAAGTTTCAATTAAACAATCTATTATTTATGTTTTGATACTTTGTTTAATAGCTTTTTTAATCTTAATTCAATTTAATCTTAAAACAATTTATTTAGGTCTCGGATCAATGCTGTTAGCTTTTTCATACCCTTTTATGAAAAGAATAACATATTGGCCTCAATTGTTTCTTGGTCTAACTTTTAACTGGGGCATGATAATGGGTTATACGGCCATATTAGATCAAATATCTTTTGAAATTGTCCTGCTTTATTTATCAGCCATATTTTGGACATTGGGTTATGACACCATTTATGGAGTACAGGATATAGCAGATGATGAAATTATAGGAATAAAATCTACTGCTATAAAATTTAAAGAAAATATTAAACTTTTTGTTGGAACATGTTACCTAATTACTTTTTTGTTAATAGTTTATGTTTTCAAAACAAATATTGGAATTAATTTATCAACTTTTTTTATTTTGATGTTTTCAATTAGCTTAATTTATCAGATAAAAATTTTTAGTGAAAATAATCCTATGAATTGCCTTAAGGCTTTTAAAGTAAACAATTACTCTGGTATTTTCATGTTCACAACAATTCTTTTTTCTTAAATTATGAAATTTCAAGAATTAAAGCTTATTCTAACAAGACTTTATAAAGAACACATACGATTCCACTTAAAGAGAATATTGTTATGTTTAATCTTATCAGTAGTTATTGCAGGAACTACTTCAGCAATAGCATGGTTGCTTGATCCAGCGGTTAAAAAAATATTTATAGATAAGAACGAAACACTTGCCTGGGTAATACCTATTGCTATAATTGTTACATTTGGAGCCAAGGGGCTATCCCTATATTTTGCTAGAACAAATATTAATATTGTTGGAGAAAGAATTGCAGGAGAATTACAAAAAAGAATTGCAAAATCAATTTTATTTTCGGACATTCAAACTTTAGATTCGAGACATTCGGGAAGATATATTTCTAATATACAGTATGACTCTGGTCAAGTTTCACACTTGGTTAGCACTGGTGTCTTAAACTTAATGAAAGACTCTTTTTCAGTTATTTTATTGGTTGGACTAATGTTTTATCAAAATTGGAAATTAGCCTCTTTTGCAATTTTTATGATTCCTCTTGCTGGAGGACTAGCAAAAAACCTCGGAAAGCAAGTTGGTAAAGCTACTCTTCAAGCCAGTAAATTATCTGGAAATTTAGTTTCATTTTTATCAGATATCTTAAGAGGATCTAGAATGATTAGAATTTTTCAAAAAGAAAATCAGGAAAGTGACAATGCTAATAATGTAATCACAGATTTAGTAAATAAAAATATTAAAATTCAAGCTATTATGCTCAGAGCTACTCCAATTATGGAAGGTTTAACTGGAATTATGATAGCGGGATTTATCTTCTTTTCAGGAAAACTAATTAATGCAGGAGAGCTCGGGATTAATAATTTTTTTTCTTTCTTGGCGGCTATGATGTTAGCCTATCAGCCGATTAGATCTCTAGCTACTATAAACATGGTTGCTTACCAAGGAGCAGCAGCAGCAAAAAGAATCTTTTCTATAACAGATAAACCTATAAATATAAAAAATGAGGATCATCTACCAGAACTAAAAATTAAAGACTGCAATATACTATTTGAAAATGTTAGTTTTAAATATGAAACTACAGCTGAAAAAGCTATAAATAATATTGATCTACAAATAGAAGGAAACAAAGTTACAGCATTAGTTGGCAAGAGTGGTGCTGGAAAAAGCACTATAATTAATCTTTTACCAAGATTTTATGACCCTCAAGATGGCATAATTAAAATAGACAATCAAAATATAAAAAATATAAATCTGAAATCCTTAAGAAACAAAATATCTTTAGTCAGCCAAGATGTAATTTTGTTCGACAGCTCAATTAAGAATAATATTGCTTATGCAGACTCCACAGCAACACAAAAAGATATTGAGGAAGCATGTAAGTATGCTGCCGCAGATGAGTTCATTAATAAACTACCAAATAAATATGATACGTTAGTTGGTGAAAATGGGGTAAGGCTTTCAGGCGGGCAAAAACAAAGAATTTCTATAGCTAGAGCCATACTTAAAAAATCTCCTATAATTCTGTTAGATGAAGCTACTTCTTCTCTAGACACAGAGTCTGAAAGAATAGTTCAAAATGCTATAAATAATCTAATAAAAGGAAGAACTACGATAGTTATTGCACATAGGATGTCTACTATTCATAATTCTGATAAAATATTTTTGTTAGAAAGTGGAAAAATAATTAATTCAGGTAACCATGAACACTTAATAAATAATAGTGAAGAATATAAGGCTTTATATAAAAATCAATTAAAGTAAATGTTTCTTATTTATCGTTATCTCATTAATATCTGTTTTCCAATAATAATATTTATAATTTTTTTAAGAACGTATTTTAACAAAGAAGATAAAAATAGATTTAAAGAAAAACTATTTAGCTCATCATTTGATGTAAAAAAAAATCATAATAAAAAACTAATTTGGTTTCATGCTGCTAGTATAGGAGAGCTTAAAAGCATTATACCTTTAATTAAAAAATTGAATAGAAAAAATAAGTTTGAATTCCTAATTACAACCATAACATTAAGTTCTTCTCATTTAATTTCAAAAGAATTATCTGGTGAACAAAACATAACTCATAGGTTTCTTCCAATTGATAAACTTAATCTAGTAAAAAAATTTTTAGATAATTGGTCTCCAATCTTAACAATATTTGTAGACTCAGAATTATGGCCAAATTTTATTCTAGAAATTAAAAAAAGAAAAATACCATTGGTACTTCTAAATGGGAGAATAACTAAAAAAACATTTTTAAGATGGGGTCTTTTACCAAAAGTAGCGGAAAAAATTTTTCAATCTTTTGAATTATGTTTACCAGCCAGTAAAGAATCAAAGCAATACCTTGAAAAATTTAAAGTTAAAAACGTTAAATATTTAGGAAATTTAAAGTTAGCTTTTGAAAATAAAACTAATAGTTTAAATGATAAAAATAAAGAGATTTTAAATTTTAGCAAATTTTGGTGTGCAGTTAGTACTCATAAAGAAGAAGATATTTTTTGTTTAAAAACTCATTTAAAAATAAAAGCAATCCATCAAGATATAATAACAATTATTATTCCACGACATATTGATAGAGTTCAAAATATTGAAACATCTTGCAAAAAATTTAACTTAACTTGTCAAATTTTATCAAAAGATGAATTAATTAAGGATGATAAAGAAATTATTGTAATAAATTCATACGGGATGACATCAAACTACTTAGAACTTTGTAAGAGTGTTTTTATTGGCAAGTCTATGATAGAGAAACTTAAAAGTGTAGGAGGGCAAAATCCTATAGAGGCAGCCAAACTTAAATGTAAAATTTATCATGGTCCATATGTATACAATTTTCAGGAAATATATAATCTTTTTAATAAATATAAAATATCTGAGGAAATTCATAATGAGATCGAATTATCTAATAAAATAAGTATGGATTTAAGTAAATCTAATGCAATTAATAATGAAAAAATAGAAATTATAAATAATTTAGGAAAAAAAATATTAAATGATACATGTGATGAATTAGATAAAATTATTAATAAATGAAAATTTTAAAACCTAAATTCTGGGAAAAAAATAATAACTTAATATCTTTATTGCTCTTTCCTATCTCATTTTTTTTACAATTATTATTTACGATCAAAAAAAAGATTACCACGGAATATTCTTTTGAAATTCCAGTTATTTGTGTCGGAAATATATATTTAGGAGGAACTGGAAAAACACCTTTGTGCATTTTTATAACTAAAGAATTAATAAAACATAATAAAAAACCAGCTATAATAAAAAAATTTTATCCTGATCAAGCTGATGAACATAGTCTAATTAGCAATAATCTTGACTGTCTGTTCTTAAATACTCAAAGATATAAAGCTATAAAAAGCGCCGAAAAAAAACAACATGACATAGCAATTCTTGATGATGGTTTTCAGGATTATTCAATTAAAAAAAACTTAAATATACTATGCTTTAATAGCAATCAGTTAATTGGCAATGGTATGACATTGCCTTCTGGTCCATTGAGAGAAAACATTAATGCTATAAAAAAAACCCAGATAGTCATAATTAATGGGGGAAAAAATAAAATTTTTGAAAAGAAAATTTTAAATATTTCAGATAAAATTAAAATTTTTTATTCAAAATATTTGCCTATAAATATTAAAGAGTTTGAAAATAAAAAACTTTTTGTTTTTGCTGGAATTGGGAACCCAAGTAATTTTTTTAAATTATTAAAAGAAAATAATCTTGATATTCACAAACAAATTGCATTTCCAGATCATTATAAATTTAGTAAGTCAGAAATTCAAAAAATGATTAAGGAATCTTCTGAGAATAACTTGGAGCTTGTAACAACAGAAAAAGATTATTGTAGGATTAAGGATCTTGGATTTAAACACGTTAAATTTTTAAAAATAAAATTAGAAATTTTGGAAAAAGATAAATTTATAAATCAAATTTTAAGTTACTCATGATAAAACCAATTAAATATTTTTTTGAAGCAATGTTTGTTTATTTGTTTTTTGCAATTGCAAAATTAATTGGTCTTTCGTTAAGTAGAAAAACCTTTTCTTTTATTTTTAAAAAGATTGGTCCAATAATCAGATCAAAAAATATTATAGATAAAAATCTACTGAAGTTTTCTAATAAACTTTCTGATCAAGAAAAGAAAGAAATAATATCAAACATGTGGTCAAATTACGGAATGACTTTTATTGAGTATGTTTTTTTAAATGATTTTAAAAAAGGACAAAAACATGTAAATATTGAAGGAGAAGAAATATTACAAAAAATATTTTTAAATAACAAACCGGTAATCTTTATTTCAGGTCACTTTGCAAACTTTGAAATTATGTCTATGGAAATTACTAAAAAAAAGATTAATCTTGCAACTATTTATAGACCTTTGAATAATTTTTTTCTTAACCCATTGATGGAATATTTAAGAAAAAAATACGTATGTAAAAATCAAATTAAAAAGGGAAGAATAGGTGTAAAAGAGTCTATTGAATATATTAAAAATCAACACAGTATAGCCCTTATGGTTGATCAAAGAGTTAGTGAAGGAGAAAAAATTAAATTTTTCAATGAGAAAGCTTTTACAACAACCTTGCCAGGACAATTAGCTCTAAAGTATAATCTGGATCTGGTTCCTATATTTATTGAAAGAAAAAATAATATTTCATTTAAAATGAAAATTTATGAGCCTATTAAATCTTCAAAATTTAAAGACAAAATTCAAATTTCTGAGAAATTAAATCAAATAATAGAAGATATGATCAAAAAAAATCCTAACCAATGGATTTGGACTCATGACAGATGGAAGTAAATATTAAGATTAATCTTTGTCCTTAATTTTTTTATAACTTTCTTTAACTTCTAAAGGTGAAAAGTACGCCTCTTGTAACTCTACATTCCAGTAATTTAAATTTTCTAATGGGATTTCTTTTCCTGAAATAGCACAAACTACAAAGTTTCCCTCTTCAATAACATCAAATGAGTTATGTTTATATTGAAGTTTAGCTTTTTTTTTATTCATCTATAAATTATATATAATATATCTTTTCATATGAATATTGCTTTAATAGGTAGCGGAGGTAGAGAGCATGTTTTATGCCAAAAAATATGTGAGTCAAAATTATCTAAAAACATTCTATGTATTCCAGGAAATGCAGGTACTGCAAAAATTGCTAAAAATATAGACATAGATTTTCTAAATTTCAAACTATTACTAAAAACCATTAAAAATCATAAAATAGATTTAGTAATTGTTGGCCCAGAAGAACCTTTAGTAAAAGGAATGGTTGATTTCTTAAATAAACATAAAGTTAAAGTTTTTGGGCCAAATAAATATGCAGCAAAATTAGAGGGTTCAAAAGCATTTATGAAATCTATTTGCAAAAGGTACAAAATTCCAACAGCCAAATTTAAAACATGTAAAAATAAAAAAGATGTAATTAAATTTTTAAAAAAGACTCAATTTCCATTAGTCGTCAAAGCAGATGGTTTAGCTGCTGGTAAAGGGGTAACTATCTGTAAAACAAAAAAAGAAATATTAAATGTTTCAAACGAGATATTTAAGGGTAAATTTAAAACATCTAAAAAACTAGTCCTTGAAGAATTTTTAAAAGGAGAAGAGGCTAGTTATTTTCTAATTGTAGACAAAAAAAGTTATAAATTTTTTGGTTCAGCCCAGGATCATAAACGTGTAGGTGAGAGGGAAAAAGGACCTAATACTGGAGGGATGGGAGCATATTCTCCAGCTCCAATTATTAATAAAAATTTGGAAAAAAAGATTATTAATAAAATTGTAAAACCTACTTTACTGGCCTTAAAAAATAAAAAAAAACCATATACAGGATTTTTGTATGTTGGTTTAATGATAAAGAATAATGAGCCTTATCTAATAGAATATAATGTCAGAATGGGAGATCCAGAATGCCAAGTAATCTTACCTAGATTAAATACAGATCTAGTTAAAATTTTTAATGCAACTATAAATAATAAGCTTAATAAAATTAAAATAAATTGGAAAAGACTTAAATGCATGACTATTGTTTTGTGCTCTAAAGGATACCCGGGTAAAATTAAAAAGAATAAATTAATAAAAAATATTGATAAATTAAAACTTATGAAAAATTCATTTATTTTTCACGCAGGAACAAAATTTATAAATAATAAATTGGTCTCCAATGGCGGAAGAGTATTAAATATTACTTCTACTGGAAGTATGTACAAAAAAATACGGACGAATATCTTTAAAATAATTAAAACAATTAATTGGAAGCATGGTTTTTATAGAAAAGATATTGGCTGGAGAGTGATTAAAAAAACTTATGCGAATAATTAGTGGAAAACTAAAAGGAAAGACTCTATCTTTTTTAAAATCTGCAACAACTAGACCTTTAAAAGACTCGGTAAAAGAAAGTATCTTTAATATTTTAAATCACTCAAATATCTTGGACATAAACCTTAAAAATTCAAATATTTTAGATCTTTATTCTGGTATAGGTTCTTTCGGATTAGAATGTATTTCAAGAGGAGTAGAAAAAATTACATTTGTAGAAAAAGATAAAAATGTTATTGAAATTTTAAAAAAGAATTTATTTAATCTTAATATAAATAAAAATGTTACTATCATAGTCGATGAAATAGAAAATTTTTTAAAAAAAGATTTTTTAGAAAAATTTGAAATAATTTTTCTTGATCCGCCCTTTGCGAGTAATGATTATCTTCAAGACCTAAAATTGATTAAACAAAAAAAAATTTATAATAAAAATCATATTGTGATTATTCATAGGGAAAAAAAATCTCCCGAAGATTTTAAAGACGTTTTAAATCCCATAATCATTAAACAATATGGTCGTTCAAAAATAATATTTGGAAAATTTTAAGATAAAATTCTTTTAGTATTAATTTTTACTTCTTCTACCGCTGGCTGATTAAATGGATCGATGTTAATCAATTTTCCTACAATTGCTGTTTCCAATATAAAATATGAAAAGAGCTCTCCCAAAACTTTTTCAGTAAAGTCTCTGATTTTAAATTCTCTAAATGGAATTCTTTTCTTTTTTAATGATTTTAAAAAAGCATTTTTTTGGGCTAACTTAATTTGACTTAAGCTTTTATTATTTAAAGAAACTAATTTTTTTTTGCTACCTATATCAGTGCTAAAAACATAAAACAGTTTGTCTTCAGGTCCATCTAAATAAAGCTGTAACAAGCTATGATGATCTTTTGGTGCTGGAGATATTATTGGCAGAAAACCCTTTCCTTTTTTTCCTAAACTTTCAGCAATTAATTGTTGATTCCAATATAGAAATTGATTCAATTGTGGAACATAATTAAAAAAAATTAGAGTTTTCAATTTCTTTTTTTGTAAAATTTTAGCTAGTTTTGTTGAGTTATATTTTAGGTAAAATTTATTTTTACCTCTAAAGTGATTTAGTAATTTTTCTCTTAATTTAAAAATATTAACTCCCATCAAGTAAGCTGGAACTAAGCCGACTTCTGACAAAACAGAATATCTACCTCCAATATAATTTTTATGCTCAATATGAAAAAGTTTCATTTTCTTTGCCATTAAATAAAGAGGATTTTGTTTTTTTTCTGAAATTATAATTATATTTTTACTTCCTTTTTTAATAATTTTAAGAGCTCTAATATTAGATAAGGTTTCAACTGTATTTCCTGATTTAGATATTATTATGAAAAGTATTTTATTAAAATTTTTTTTATTTTTAATCCCCTGTAATTCTTCTTCATCAATATTATTCAAAAATACAAATTCCTTTTTTATTTTTCTTTTTAAAAACTGATAGATTGCCTCTGCTCCTAGTATTGAGCCTCCCATACCTATGATAACAACGCTATTAAATTTTTTAAATTTTTCTAAATCTTTTAATTTACAATTTAATTCAAATTTCTTACTTAAAGAATGAAATGCATTTTTAGATTTATCTATATTTATAAAAATATTCTTTAAAATATTAGAAAATTTCTTGTTTATTTTTTTATTACTATTCACTTTCTGATATTTTTCATAATGGATTCTTCTACCGATGAAGAACCTTTTGTTGTAGGCGTTTGTTCATCTGGAAGTTTTAAAATTTTATTTATTTTATTACTTTCATTTTGTTTAGATTTTTTGACAGAATTTGGTTCGGGCAATGTGTTATATTCAGGTGGCAATATTAATGGATCTCTCTTTTTAACCAAAAATTCATCAGTGTTTGTAATTTTTTCATTTTTTAACACTTTGGCTGCATCCGAGGCGCCTCCACAAGAATGAAGAAAAGATATTAATATAAAATGTAAGAATATTATTTTAATTTTTTTCATCTTTTAGAAATAGTTCTTTAATAATCAGTAAAAATATTCCTGATGTAATAAATATATCTGCGATATTAAATGTAAACCAGTGAAATCTTTGATAATGAATATCTATAAAATCTGGAACAGCGAAATATACTATCCTGTCATAAAAATTCCCCAAAGCCCCTCCAAGAATTATGGAGTATAGAATTTTTTCAAATAAATTAGATTTTATAATCATAAATACTATTATAACTAAAATAGCGGCTATTAATGCTGTAATTGAATTGTAGATCAGATTAGAACTTGAGCTTAAAAATCCAAAACCAATACCAGTATTCCATACTAATTCAAAATTCATAAAATCATTAATATAAACTCGTTCATTTTCAAGCTGATGTTGGATTATTTTGATTTTAGAAATTCTATCAAAAAAAAATACTATTATAACAAATAAAAAGCAGAATAAATTGTTTTTTTGAAACAAAAATGAAAAATTATTTTTATCAAATTGTTTTATAACATTCATATTAAATAATTTACGTTGTAGCTTTTTCACATCTAACGCACTTATTGTCTAAAATTTTCCAGCATCTGGGACATTTGGTGCCATTTGTTTTTGAAACTTTAATTTTTAATTCTTCTTTATTTTCACTTTTAAATTTTTCAGCTTTTGATGTGATAAAATATTCTGCCAAATCTAAACCTTCTAATAATTTAAAATTTTTACTATCTGTAGTAATTTTTAATTCTGCTTCTAAACTTGAACCAATTTCTTTACTTGCTCTCTTTTCTTCAATTGCAATATTGGCTTCTTGCTTAATTTTAAAAAGCTGTTTCCATTTTTCATTTAAAATTGGATTATTAAATTCTTGAGGTATTTCAGGAAATTTATACTCATGAATACTGTTACTATCTTTACTGACCAGGCTATAAATTTCATCAGTTGTAAAAACTAAAATGGGAGCAAACCATTTTAACAAACAATCCAGAATTACATTTAAAACAACGATGCAGTCTTTCCTTTTTTTTGAGTTTAAATTATCACAATATAAAACGTCTTTTCTAATATCAAAATAGAATGATGAAAGATCTAAAGCACAAAAATTTAAAAGTTCTTTATATAGTTTGTGAAAATTATAATTCTTTAAACTTTCTTTAACAGAGTTATTTAGTATAAAAAGTTTATGCAAAATATACTGCTCTAACTCATTAAAGTTTTTGATATTTAAAGACTCAATTTTCTGTTTTTCAAAATTGTCTTTTATGTTCCCTAGAATAAATCTAAAAGTATTTCTTATTTTTCTATAAGATTCAGCATGTTGGGTTAAAATAGACTTATCTATTCGTAAATCCTCAGAATAATCTGAGGAAGCCACCCAAGCTCTTAATATATCGGCACCATAATTTTTAAGTATATCTTCTGGAGAAATAACATTGCCTGAAGACTTTGACATCTTTAAACCTTTGCCATCTACAACAAACCCATGAGATAAAATACTATTAAAAGGAGCTCTACCCCTAGTACCACAAGACTCTAATAAAGAGGAGTGAAACCATCCTCTGTGTTGATCGGATCCTTCTAGATACATGTCGGCAGGCCACTTTAAATCTTTTCTTTTTTCCAAAACAAAACTATGAGTTGAACCGCTATCAAACCAAACTTCTACAATATCATTAAGTTTTTCATAATCATTAGGATTATAATCTTTTCCTAAAAATTTTTTAGGTTCATCAGTAAACCAACAGTCGGAGCCTTCTTTTTCATAAATTTCAGCAATTCTATCTATTACTTTTTTATCTCTTAAAGGTTCTTTAGTTTTTTTATTAATAAAAATAGGTAATGGTACTCCCCAAACTCGTTGTCTTGAAACACACCAGTCAGGCCTATCTTCAATCATTGAAAGCAATCTTTCTTTTCCTTTCTTTGGAAAAAAGTCAGTATCATTGATGGCCTTAATGGCTTTACTTCTTAAAGAATTTTTTTCCATAGAAATAAACCATTGAGGTGTGGCTCTATATATTAAAGGTGCTTTTGATCTCCAAGAGTGAG
Organism: uncultured Pelagibacteraceae bacterium; assembly: GCA_902569735.1. Lineage (GTDB taxonomy): Bacteria > Pseudomonadota > Alphaproteobacteria > Pelagibacterales > Pelagibacteraceae > Pelagilacustribacter. The sequence goes on from CACFVE010000007.1 coordinate 14,575, forward strand.
GATAACTATGATTTAATTTTCCATCTTTCAATAATTTATTTTGTTCCTTAAGTTTTTCTATTACTAAAGGATCAGCTTTAAAAACATGTGTATCAGTAAAGTAAGGCACTTCTTTTGTGTACAAACCAGCGTTATCAACTGTATAGCTTGAAGAAATATTGTTCTTTAAACATAAATTAAAATCATCCGGGCCATGACTCGGAGCACAATGTACTATTCCAGTTCCTTGATCAAGATCTACAAAATTTGCTTCAAGCATTGGAATATCATAATCAAATTTCATCTTTAAAAATGGATGACTGCAAATAGTTCCTTCGAATTCAGAGCCTTTAAAAGTTTTTAAGATTTTATGACTTTCTATTCCACAAGTTTTAATAACAGAGTCAATTAAATTTGAAGCAACAATTATTTTTTTATCTTTAAAATGATCTAACTCATCAATTTCTACTAGTGAATATTCTATTTTGTTATTAAATGCTAAAGCTTTATTTGCTGGAATAGTCCAAGGAGTTGTAGTCCAAATTATTATGCTAGCATCTTTAAGAAAATCTTTTTTGGTATCTTTAACTTTAAAAGCAACAAAAATAGTATTAGAAGTATGATCTTTATACTCAACTTCTGCATCTGCTAAAGCAGTTTTTTCAACTGTAGACCACAAAACAGGTTTAAATCCTTGATATAAACTACCATCTAAAAGAAATTTACCTAGTTCTCTAACAATTTGAGCTTCAGCCCCATAGCTCATGGTTGAATAGTAATTTTCAAAATCTCCAACAACACCTAATCTTTTAAATTCTTTTACGTGAACCTTTATCCAGTTTTTTGCAAACTCTCTACACTCTTGCCTAAAATCTTTTATAGCTACTTCGTCTTTATTTTTTTTCTTTTTTTTATATTGTTCTTCAATTTTCCATTCTATGGGAAGACCATGACAATCCCACCCAGGCACATAAACAGAATCCTTTCCATTCATTTGGTGAAATCGGGTTATTATATCTTTTAAAATTTTATTAAGAGCAGTTCCCATATGAATGTGGCCATTAGCATAAGGTGGCCCATCATGCAGAATAAATTTTTCTTTGCCTTTAGAATTTTTTCTTAGCTTTTGAAAAATATTATTTTTTTCCCATTTTTCTAGGATTAATGGTTCTTTAGTAGGGAGACTTGCCTTCATAGAAAAAGCTGTTTTTGGAAGATGTAAATTATCTTTAGACATTTTTTTTAGCTTGAATTATATCAATTTTTATTTGTTTTTTTAATTGTTCTAACCCTTTAAATTTTTTTTCAGATCTAATAAATTTTATAAAGTTAATGTTAAGCTCTTTATTATATAAGTTTTTGTTAATTCCAAATATATTAACTTCTAATAGCAAATTTTGACCATTAAATGTTGGTCTATAACCTATATTAGCAATACCTTTTTTTTTAAAATTGTTTGTTTCAACTATTACTGAATAAACTCCAAGTTTAGGGACTATATAATCGTTCAACTTAATATTACAGGTTGGAAAACCAATCATTCTTCCTCTTCTTTGCCCTTTAATAACTAATCCTTTAATACACCATGGTCGACTCAATAATTTGTTAGCCTCTTTAATTTTACCTAAAGATATTTTTTTTCTTATTAAAGAAGAAGAAATGGTCTTTTTTGAACTTCTTAAAGGTGATGTGATAATTGTTTTAAATTGAAAAATACTCTCAAATTTTTTTAAAGTATTAATATTACCTTTTCTATTTCTTCCAAATTTAAAATTTTTGCTTACAAACACATATTTAGATTTAATTTTTTTGTAAATAATTTTTTTTATAAAATGTTCTGCGCTTAATAAAGAAAATAATTTATTAAATTTTATTATAACTAAAAAATCTATCTTAAATTTATTCAAATAATTTTTTTTTTGTGTTAAAGAATTTATCCTATGATTTTTAATTTTTGGATTAAAAAACATTACTGGTACTGGTTCAAAAGTAATTAATCCAAAAGGTAGTTTGTTTTTTTTAGCTTTTTGTTTAGCTTGTAGTAAAACTTTTTGATGGCCTAAATGAATGCCATCAAAATTACCGATAGCAATTACTGAATTCGTATGAGTTTTCCTAATATTAAGATTATTATAAATTTTCATATTACCAAGTAAGTTCTGGTTGAAAGTAATTTGCTTTTACTTTGTATTTTTCTAAAAGAAGTTTCAATTCATTTTCCTCTTTAAATTCATTTCGATGGACTCCATTAGAAATAAAAATAGAGTCAATATTTAAATTATTTGCTCCTTGTATATCTGTTCTAAGATTATCTCCAATTGCTAATACTTTTTCTTTATCGTTAAAACACATCTTATAAATTTCTTTATGAGGTTTTCCAAAATATATTACTTTCCCACCTAAAGACTCAAAAACTTGAGCAATTGATCCAGCACAATATTCCTCTTTGTCTCCTCTATGGACGGTTAAATCAGGATTAGTGCAAACTAACTTCTTTGTTATAGAGTCTTTAAGAAAATTTTTGTAAAAATTTAAATCATTCTCATATTCATCGAAAAGTCCTGTACATAATATAAAGTCACTATTTTCTAATTTAGTTTTATTCCTTTTAATTTTATAAAAAATTGAATCATCTCTTGATGGACCCAGATGATAGAATAATTTTCCGAATCTATTTTCATTTATTGCTGTCATTGCTGCTTCCCCTGAAGTGATAATATTTTTTAAATATTTTTCACCCATTTTCATTTTTTTTAAAAATTCCCTTACTTTTTCACTAGGTCGAGGAGCGTTAGATAAAAATACAATTTTTTTTGATTCTTCTAGTAATTTATCAGTTGCCTCCATTGCTTTATTGTTAAGCAAAATACCATTATGCATTACCCCCCATAAATCTATTACAAATGTGTCATAGAAACTGTAAATTTCAGATAGGTGTTCTAATTTTTTCAATTTTTTTAGTCCTCATTCAATTTATCAGAAATTAAGCCTTAAAACACAGCAATTCCGCCTATTTTTTTAGTATTAACAACCCTTGAAATTTTATTAAAACACACCATATCAGCCGTACACAAAAATTTATAGGAGAAATACATATGAAATTTAGACCCTTGCACGATCGTGTGCTTATTAAAGTGTTGGATAGTGATGAAAAAACAGCTGGGGGAATAATTATTCCTGATACTGCCAAAGAAAAACCTCAAGAAGGAGAAGTTGTAGCGATTGGCCCTGGAGCTAAGAATGAAGAAGGAAAACTGATACCAATGGATGTTAAAATAGGTGATATTGTTCTTTTTGGGAAATGGTCAGGAACAGAAGTAAAAATTGACGGTAAAGAATATAGCATTATGAAAGAGTCAGACATAATGGGAATTTCAAAAGGCAAAAAATAACTTTTAGAGGAGAATTAAAATGGCAAAAATAATTAAATTTGACACAGAAGCTAGATCGCAAATGTTAAAAGGAGTAAATACTTTAGCAAATGCGGTAAAAGTAACATTAGGCCCTAAAGGCCGAAATGTTGTTATGGATAAATCTTATGGAGCTCCAAAAATTACTAAGGACGGTGTTTCAGTAGCTAAAGAGATTGAATTAGATGATAAGTTTGAAAATATGGGTGCGCAGATGGTTAAAGAAGTTGCTAGCAAGACAAATGACAATGCAGGCGATGGAACTACGACTGCTACAATTCTTGCTCAAGCAATTGTTAATGAAGGTTTAAAATATGTAACTGCAGGAATGAATCCAATGGATATTAAAAGAGGAATAGATAAAGCAGTTGAACATGTAATTGATAAACTAAAAACATCTTCAAAAAAAGTAAAAGCTAACGAGGAAGTTGCACAAGTGGGAACAATATCAGCCAATGGAGAAAAATCTATTGGTGATATGATTTCAAAAGCTATGCAAAAAGTTGGTAATGAAGGAGTAATTACTGTTGAAGAAGCTAAAGGAGTTGAGACAGAACTTGACGTAGTCGAAGGTATGCAGTTTGACAGAGGTTATCTTTCTCCATATTTCGTTACAAATGCAGAAAAAATGACTAGTGAATTAGAAAATCCTCTAGTACTTTTAGTTGAAAAAAAATTAACAAATCTTCAACCAATGGTTCCGCTTTTAGAGTCTGTAGTTCAAGCTAACAGACCTTTGGTAATTATCTCTGAAGATGTAGAAGGTGAAGCTTTAGCAACTTTAGTTGTAAATAAATTAAGAGGTGGTTTAAAAGTTGTTGCAGTAAAAGCTCCAGGATTTGGAGATAGAAGAAAAGCAATGTTAGAAGATATTGCTATTCTTACTGGTGGACAAGTAATCTCTGAAGATATTGGTCTAAAGTTAGAAAATGTTAAAATTAATGATCTTGGTTCTTGCAAGAAAGTTAAAATTGACAAAGAAAATAGTACTTTAGTTGCTGGCGAAGGTAAAAAATCTGATATTGAAGCTAGATGTAATCAAATTAGATCTGAAATAAATGAAACAACATCAGACTATGATAAAGAAAAACTCCAAGAAAGATTAGCTAAACTTGCTGGAGGTGTCGCTGTGATTAAAGTTGGAGGTGCAACAGAAGTAGAAGTGAAAGAAAGAAAAGATAGAGTGGAAGATGCACTTAATGCAACAAGAGCAGCTGTGGAAGAAGGAGTTGTCATTGGGGGTGGTTGTGCTTTACTTTATGCTGCACAAGATCTTGATGCTTTAAAAATTAAGGGAGACGATCAAAAAGCAGGAGTAGATATTGTTAAAAAAGCTCTTCAATCACCTATCAGACAAATAACAGCAAATGCTGGCGTAGATGGTTCCGTTGTGGTTGGAAAACTTTTAGAAGGAAAAAAATTAACTCAGGGTTATGACGCTCAAAATGAAGAATACGTAGATATGTTTGCTAAAGGTATTATAGACCCTACTAAAGTTGTAAGGTCTGCTTTACAAGATGCTGCTTCTATTGCTGGATTATTAATTACGACTGAAGCAATGGTTGCAGATAAACCTGAAGAAAAAGACTCAGGACCTGCTATGCCTCCAATGGGTGGCGGTATGGGAGGTATGGGTGGTATGGGAGGAATGGGAATGTAATGTCCCTTTACTTCTAGACAATCTTAGAAAATTCTAAAACCCTCGAAACGAAAGTTTCGGGGGTTTTTTTTATTTAATCTGTTAAGTTGTCCTAAATGAAAATTAAATCTAAATTTTTTTATAACTTATTTAAGATTTTTCCTAAAAAATTTATTAAATTATTTAATAAGTTTTATAGTCATAAATTAAATTATAATTTACTCTATTTAATTGAAAGAGGAGTTAAAATTGATGTTGTATACGATATTGGTGCATTTAGAGGCGAATGGAGTTATTTCTTAAATAACACATCTTTAAAAGATAGAAAATTTTTTCTAGTAGAAGCAAATGAAGAAAATGAAGAATATTTAAAAAAATTAAATTTCAAATACTTTATTGAAGTTTTATCAGATAAAGAAAAAAATGTTGAATTTTTTTCTAAAGTTTCTACTGGAGATTCTTATTATATTGAGCAAACCAGTGTTTACAAAAATGACTCTAAGTCTAAATTAAAAAAAACAAATACAATGGATAACATAATAAAGAGTAACAACTTACCTTTACCTAATCTTATTAAAATAGACACTCAAGGTAGTGAATTAGATATATTGAGAGGTGCAAAAGATAGTATTACTGATTGCTCTTTAATATATTTGGAGTGTCCAATAATTGAATATAATTTAAAGTCTCCTAATTTAAATAATTATATCGAACATTTGAATTCAATTGATTTTATTCCATATGATATTTGTGAAACTCATAAAATTGATAACATTTTAATTCAAATAGATATTCTTTTTATTAAAAAATCAATTTTTCATAAAATTCATCCTGAAAGAAAAATTTTAAATATCTTAAAATCAAATTAGAGAGTTGATAAATGAAGAAACTTTTAAAATTCTTTTTTTTGATACAAAAAGACAAGCTGTTGATCTTAATATTAATCCGTCCTTTAAAACTCTAAGATTATTATCCTGTAATGTCTTTCCAGTAGATGTAATGTCTGTAATTATCTCTGAAGATCCAATAAAAGGATACGTTTCTGTTGCTCCAAGGCTTGGAATTAATTTATATTGAGTTACACCTTTTGAAATTAAAAAATTGTTAGTTAAATTAGGATATTTTGTTGCCACTCTTAACCTTGTATTTTTTTTAGATCGTAGATCAAAAGATATTTCCTCTAAATCTGCAACTGTCTGAACATCTATCCAATCATCCGGCACTGCAACTACTAAATCTGCATTCCCAAAATTTAATTTTTTTTTTATAGTTATTTTGTTTTGTAAATTTTTCTCCGACTCATTTAAAAGATCAAGACCAGAAACTCCTATATCCAGAGTTCCATCGCTTAATCTTTGGATAATTTCTTTAGCATGAAGATATATAATTTTAAAATTGGGTTTGCTGTCAATTAAAGCAAAATAGTTTCTATCTTTATCACTAGATAAAATTTTTAAACCATTATTATTAAAAAATTCCTTAGACTTGTCTTTTAATCTTCCTTTGCTGGGTAATCCAATTGTAATTAAATTTTTCATATTAATTTAGATTGTTTAAATTTATTGCAGCTCCAACAGCTTGTAAATTTTTCTTAGCTCCTAGACTTTTTAATAAATTATCGTACCGTCCCCCTCTAGCCAATTCTTTTTTACCAGCATAAACTTCAAATACCAGGCCGGTGTAGTATTCAATTTCTCTTCCAAAATTTGTATTAAACTTAATCTCTTTCTTTAATTTTTTTAAATCTTTTATAGATTTATAATCCTTAAAAATATTTTTCTTTAATTTGTTTTTTTTTTCAAAACTAGAAAGATTTTGATTTAATTTTTCTAATTTACAATTTATTTTCAAAAAAGATCTTATTATCTTAACAATTTTTTTTCCCTCATTAAATGATCTTGGGTCTCTAATTTTTTTATCAAATCTTTTTAAAATATCTAAAACTGATCTACCGGCAATATTTTTTTCTTTGTCCATCTTTTTCATCTCATAAAATCTTTTTTTATCTGCATCGAAAGCTATAGAATCAATATCAGAATTTTTTTCCAATCTTTTTAGTAATTCCTCAAAATAATCAGGACGCCAAAAATGTCTAATCAATCTTAGTTTCCATCTCTCAGGCATCTCAAGTGTATTAATTAATTTCTTAAACAGACTAACATCCCCAACTTTTATTGAAATTTTCTTAAATTTAATTTTTTCAATGGAATTAATAATTGTTTTTAAAACCTTTAAATCATCTGAAGTTTTTTTTTTAGAACCTAGTATCTCTATTCCAAGCTGATCATTTATTATTTTATCTTTAGAATTATTTGATCTTCTGTAAGCTTGTCCGGAATAGAAAACTTTCGAATTTTTCCTAGATTTATCCTTTAAATATTTTATACAAGAAGCAATGGTCAGATCTGGTCTAAGACACATGCTTTTTCCAGAGTCATCTTCAAAGCTTAGCATTAACTTTCTAAAATTTTCTCCTGATCTTTGAATAATATAGTCTGAGTCCAAAAGAACATCTGGTTCGGATAAAACAAACCCTTCTTTCTTAAAAACCTTAATTATATTTTCAGAATATTTTTTTGATTTCATTTGTTAGATCATTAATTTTAACTGAATTTTCATTTCCAGTTACAAGATTTCTTAAAGTTATTTTTCCAGATTTTATTTCATCTTCACCATATAAAATTACTGCTGGGGAACCTATCTTATTTGCATACTCCATTTGTTTTTTTAATTTGCCTTCTCCTGGATAAATTTCAGAGCTAATATTTGAAGCTCTAAGTGTAGTTAATATCTGAACATATTCTTTAATTTTATCTTTATCAAAAACACATATTACTATTGGCCTCTTATTTTTTATTTTAAAATCTTTTTTCTGCATTAAAGCAAACACAAGTCTGTCAATACCGATCGATATTCCTGTTGCTGGACAATCAAGATTTCCAAAATTGCTCACTAGATTATCATATCTTCCTCCTCCACCTATTGATCCAAATTGAATATTTTTTCCTTTTGAATTTCTAACTTCAAAATTTAAATTTACTTCAAAAATTGGTCCAGTATAATATTCTAGTCCTCGTATAACTGAGGGATCAAACTTATAATTTTCAAAGTTATAAGTTTTGAATATTTTGATAATTTCTATAACATCTTCACTATTAGCTAATTTATTTTTTAAAGCATCTTCTATTTTTTTAATCTGCTCTTCTTTAAGTTTTGCACCTTTTGTGTAATCTCCAGAATTATCTTTTCTTCCTTCTCCAAGAAGTTTCTTAGCTTCTTCCCAACCAAGTCTATCTATTTTGTCTAGCGCTCGTAGTGTAATAGATATTTGGTCTTGTGATGTAACATTCAATTCTTTGAACAATTTATCTGTAAATTTTCTAGAAGATATCTTTACTGTATAGTCAGTTTTATCTAATCCACATTTTTCTAATATCTCCGATATTAATACGCAAAGTTCTGCATCAGCTTGCAGATTCTTTGTTCCGACGTAGTCTGCATCAAATTGTAAAAATTCTCTAAATCTTCCAGGTCCTGGTTTTTCATTTCTCCAAACTGAACCTAATTGATATCGCTTAAATGGTTTCGGAATCTCCAGATAATTTTTAGCTACATACCTTGCCAGAGGAGCAGTAAGATCATATCTAAGTGACAACCATTTGTTTTCATCCTTAAAAGAAAATACGCCCTGATCTGGTCTATCTTTGTCAGGTAAAAATTTTCCAATACTATCCGTGTACTCGAAACTTGGTGTTTCGAGATATTGAAAACCGTACTTAATCATAACTTCCTTGATATTGGAAATTACAAAGTCACGGATTAATAGTTCCTTTTCTTGTCTATCTACAAAACCTAAAGGTAATTCCTTAGAAGGTTTTTTCTTTTTATCTTTTGCCATTTTTTGGTACAGCAGGGTGGATTCGAACCACCGACCCCTAGTTCCACAAACTAGTGCTCTAACCAACTGAGCTACTGCTGCATGACTCCTTTTTATATTATTTGTTAATAAATTTATATTTTAAAATATGTAATGATTTAGCTAAGCAATAGCCTAGCGTGCATTCTGTGAGAATGTGATTTAAGAATAGAAACTAGTCTTTTTATAATCATTGATGTGTATTTAAGAAATAATTGTGTCTTTTTCAAGTAAAAATTACCGGGACAAAAAACTTACTAAAGCCTAATGTCCCGTTAATCTGTGATTTTGGAAATAAGATTTAAGATGTTTTCTGCAATTTAACTGCGGAAGGACCTTTTTCTCCATTCTCCACTTCAAACGTTAACTCATCACCTTCGTTTAAGTATTTTAAACCAGCTTCTCTAACTGCTGAAGAATGAACGAACACGTCTTTTTCTTTGTCTTCTCTTTCAATGAAACCATATCCTTTAGTACCATTGAACCACTTTACTTTACCTTTTAGTGTACTCATATTATTTACTTTTCCTTATTTGTTATTAACTTTAGTTAATAATTACATTGGTAAATATTAACTTGAGATCGTTAAATAGATTTGTCTCTAAAATGTCAATAGAAGATTAAAATAATTCAAAAAATTGTCTTTTTGCAACAGTTATTAATAAATAATCGATACAAAGCCTGCTAAAAACACCAAACCAATACCTATATAAAGTAGTTTATTTTTGACTATATGAGTTTTTATTTTCTGAATATCTGATCCTTTGTAACTTAATCCAGTATTATCCGACTCTGATGATTTACTGAAACCTTGATCTCGACCAATTTGTAAAAATTTTGCCTTTCGATTATCATAGATTTCTTCTTTTGAAAGGTGATCAAAACTTCTTAAATTTTTAATAATAGAATATTTGATATCTGCAGCAATTACTTCTGGATCTCTATGTGCACCCCCTGTGGGTTCAGAAATTATTTCATCAATAATACGAAGTTTTAATAAATCTTTTGCAGTCAATTTCATAGCTTCTGCTGCCTGAAGAGATTTTCTTGGATCCCTCCAAAGAATAGAAGCACAGCCCTCTGGAGATATAACTGAATAAATTGAATTTTCTAACATAATTACTTTGTTTGATGATGCTAATGCTATTGCACCTCCAGACCCACCCTCGCCAATTATTATCGAAATATTTGGAACAGTTAAAGACATGCAACACTCTATTGAATTAGCAATTGCTGAAGCTTGCCCTCTTTGTTCTGCACCAATACCAGGATAAGCTCCCGGAGTATCTATAAAACTTATAACAGGAATCTGAAATCGATCAGCTAATTTCATTAGTCGAATACATTTTCTATATCCTTCGGGACGCATCATCCCAAAATTTCTATCTATTCTTGAGTTAAGATCTTCACCTTTTTCTTGCCCTATAATTAAAACTGATCTGTTATCTATCAAACCAAATCCGGCTATGACAGATTTATCGTCTCCGAAATATCTATCACCTGATAACAGTGTAAATTGAGTGAATATCTTTTTTATATAAAAATTAGCTTTAGGTCTATCTTCATGTCTAGCAACTAAAGTTTTCTGCCAGCTATTTAGATTAGCATAAGTTTCTTTTAGCTTTTCATTAATCTCAGCTTCTGTGCTTTGAATTTTTTTGGTATCTACCTCAGAAATACCTTCAGAACCAAAAGGGCTCTTCAGTCCCTCTACTTCCTCTTCCAAAGCTTTAATCTCTTTTTCAAATTCTAAATAATTTTTCATAAATTTCGATAATAATTCTACTACTATTAGAATTCAATTGCGTCAATAAATTGACTTAAAAAAATTGATTTGGTACCTGTTTACTTTTAAAAAACAAGATAAAAATAATCAATTATGAGTTATATTAAAAACAACAACCTAAAAATAAACTCAGTTTTATACGAATTTATTAATGAAAAGGTCATTCCAGGTACTAATGTAAAATCAGATGAATTTTGGAATAAATTTGAAAAAGCGGTTCACGAACTAGCGCCAATAAATAAAAATCTAATTGAAAAAAGAGAAATTATTCAAAAAGAAATCGATAAATGGCATAAAAGCAAAAAAGATAAGGATTTTAATAAGAGAGAATATACAGATTTTTTAAAGTCTATCTATTATATCTCTGAAGAAAAAGAAGATTTCAAGATTGAAACCTCTGATGTTGACCAAGAAATTGCTTCTATAGCAGGGCCTCAATTAGTTGTACCAGTAGATAATGCAAGATATGCTTTGAATGCTGCAAATGCTAGATGGGGAAGTTTGTATGATGCCTTATATGGAACAGACGTTATTCCTGGAGATAAAGGTGAAAATTTTAACGAAGATAGAGCTAAAAAAGTTATTACTTATGTAAGAAACTTTTTGGATGAAGCCGCTCCTATTATAGATATTAGCTGGAAAGAAATAACTAGTATAAAAGTAAAGGATAGTGATATTGTTTTTTTTTCAACTAACAAAGAAAGCTATTTAAAAGATAAAAAACAATTTATTGGTTTTAATGGAAAAAAAGATAATCCAACCTCAGTTTTAATCAAAAATAATAACCTTCACATAGATATTTTAATTGATTCAAATCATAAGATCGGAAAATCAGATAAAGCTTCCATCTCCGATATTATCATAGAATCTGCTTTGTCAACCATTATTGATAATGAGGACTCTGTAGCAGCAGTCGACGGTGAAGATAAAGTTAAATGTTACCGGAATTGGTTGGGGTTAATGAAAGGTGACCTAACAGCCAATATGGAAAAAAATGGGAAAAAATTTGTTAGAAAACTAAATCCTAACCGAAACTATATTTCTAAAGATGGAAAAAAAATAAGCTTGCATGGTAGAGCTCTTCTTTTGAATCGAAACGTAGGTCATTTAATGACTAATCCTGCAATAATCTTAAAAGATGGAACAGAAATACCTGAGGGAATAATGGATGCTTTTGTATCCACTCTTTGTGCCCTTCATGATTTTAAAAACCAGAAAAATTCACGAACTGGATCTGTTTATATTGTTAAGCCAAAAATGCATGGACCAGAAGAAGTTGCGTTTACTAACAAGCTTTTTGCAAAAGTTGAAGAGGTTTTAGGAATAAAAAAATATTCTATTAAAGTTGGAATTATGGATGAGGAAAGAAGAACCACTGTAAATTTAAAAGAATGTATAAGACAAGTTAAAAATAGAATTGTTTTTATTAATACTGGTTTCTTAGATCGAACTGGAGATGAGATGCACACTTCTTTTGAGTCTGGTCCAATGATTTTTAAAGGAGAGATGAAAAAATCGACCTGGCTCAATACTTATGAAAATTGGAATGTAGATATTGGTTTGAGCTGTGGTTTTTCTGGTAAAGCTCAAATAGGAAAAGGAATGTGGGCAATGCCTGATCAGATGGCAAATATGATGGAACAAAAAATAGGTCATCCAAAGTCTGGAGCTAATTGTGCATGGGTTCCTTCACCAACTGCAGCAACTTTACATTCGATGCATTACCACAAAATAGATGTCTTTAAAGAACAAGATAAGATTAAATCTCGAAGTAAAGCAAAATTAGAGGATATATTAGAAATACCGAAGGCAGATAGACCTAACTGGCCAATGGATGATATTAATCGAGAGTTAGAAAATAATGCTCAAGGTATTTTAGGCTACGTTGTTAGATGGGTTGACCAAGGCGTAGGTTGTTCTAAAGTTCCAGACATAAATAATGTAGGTTTAATGGAAGACAGAGCAACGCTAAGAATTTCTTCACAACATATTGCTAATTGGTTGCACCATGGAGTTTGTAAAAAAGATCAAGTTATGGATGTAATGAAAAAAATGGCTAAGATAGTAGATGATCAAAATAAAAACGATCCTAGCTATCAAAAAATGTCTGATAACTTTGAAAAATCTATAGCTTTTTCAGCTGCATGTGATTTGGTTTTTAAAGGAAGAGTTCAACCTTCTGGATATACAGAACCTCTTCTCCATCAAAAACGTTTAGAAAAAAAATCATCAGTTTAGTCACCAGTAACTGGCACTCGATTTTTGAAAGCTGAGAATAACGTTCCATCATCAAGTTGTTCTATCTCACCACCAACGGGCAAGCCTTGAGCTAGTTTCGTAATTTTAATTTTGCCGTTCTTAATTGTATCTTCTATGTAATGGGCTGTAGTTTGACCTTCTACAGTTGCGCTAGTAGCAATAATGACTTCTTTAAGACTATTTTTTTTAATCCTTTTAACTAGAGAATCTATAAGCAAATTCTTTTGTTCATAATTTTCACTAGAATTTAAAGTTCCACCTAAAATATGATAATGGCCTTTATAAATATTTGCAGAGTCAATCACCCACATATCTGCTAGATTTTCAACAACACAGATTTTATCATAAGCATTGTTGGTTGAACATATGCAAACTTTATCCATTATCTTTAAGTTTCCACAATCAACACAACGCACAACACTTTTGTACACTTGAGCTAATGACTTAGCCAAAGGTTTTACCATGCTGTCTTTATTATTAATTAATTTTAAAATAATTCTCTTTGCCGATTTAGGCCCTAAACCGGGTAGCTTAGAGAATTGTTTTATAAGCTCGTTTATTTCAGGAATGTTATTATCCATTAAAAAGGTAATTTAAAATCTGAAGGTAAATTTAACCCACCTGTAACCTTAGAGAGTTCTTCAGCAGATTTCTTTTTTAAATTTTCTTTTGCATTATTGTACGCCGCTTTAATTAAATCATTTATGATTTCTTGATCTTCTTTTTTTGCTTTATCGCTAATGATAATTGATTTTAGTTCATAGTCTCCTGTTAAAATTACTTTAACTAAACTACCGCCTGCTTCACCTTCTACTTCAATCTTTTTAATTTGTTCTTGAGCCTCTTTCATTTTATCTTGCATGGCTTTTGCTTTGGAAAGCATGTCAGAAAAATTAGTCATTGTCACTTTCCTCCTGAATATTTACAAGTTTTGCATCAGGAAAAGCTGCTTCTATTTCTCGTGCCAAATCACCTTTTTTAAAATCTTCTAATTTAGACGATTGTTTTTCCATATTTTGTTCGTACACACTTTTCGCATCGTTATTTTTACTTAAGGAAATAATCCATCTTTCTCCAGTCCAGAGTAATAGTTTTTCGGTAAGGTTTTTAATAAAACTTTGATTTAATTTTTCATTAAAACTAATATCAATTTTTCCTTTATTAAAACTAACTAGTTTAACGTTTCTTTCTAAATCAAATTTGAGTTCAACTTCTTTTTCTTTATTAGCTTGATTAATCAAATCTTTAAAACTTGTAATTTCTATTTTTTTTTTATTAAGTTCGGGAGATAAATCTTTTATTGGATTATTTTTTATTTGATCGGTACTTTTTAATTGGTTCTTTACCTGAGTAGATAAATTCGTTTCTAAATTTTCTTCTTTTAAATTTTCTCCAATCAAATTCTTCTGCTTAGGGTTTGCATTGCTTTCAATATTATAATTAGAAATTTCTTTTGTGGACTCAATTTTTTTAAGATGAATTAACTGCATGATATACATTTCTAAAGTCAAGTTTTCATTTCCAACAATTCTTAGATCATCAATTGTTTTGATAGTAAGTTGCCAAAATAATCCTATGTCCTGCATATCTATATTTTTGGAATACTCTTCTACCATTTTTACTTCTGATTCAGATATTGTCATATCTTTTTCAATATGACCTAAATTTATTCTTCTGCTAAAAAGATAAAGAATTTCTAAAATGTCATTTAAAAATATTTTAGCATCTATTCCATCGTTAATAAGTTCTTTTAAATGTTGTATGGACTCTTTTTCATTGCCGCTTAAAACTTCTCTAAATAAAGATATAACTTTGCTTCGATCAGCAAGCCCCAGCATTTCTCGAACATTTGTTTCTTCTATAAAATTACTCTTGCTAATAGATTGAGAAATTAAGGCTCGATCTAAAAGTGATATTGCGTCTCTTACTGAACCTTCTGATGTTCTTGCAATTAATTTAATTGCATCGTCAGAAATTTTTCCATTTTCATTTTTTGAAATATTCTCTAAATGAACACAGAGTTTGTCAATACTAACTCTCTTAAGATCAAATCTTTGACAACGAGATAAAATAGTTACAGGTATTTTTCTTACCTCAGTGGTAGCTAAAATAAATTTTAAACTAGGAGGCGGTTCCTCTAATGTTTTAAGTAAACCGTTAAAAGCTTGTTTTGAAAGCATATGAACTTCATCAATTATAAAAATTTTATACTTTGCACTGGTAGGGCTATATTTTGAATTTTCTATTAATTCTCTTATATCATCTATTCCTGTTTTTGAAGCTGCATCCATTTCTAAAATGTCCATGTGATTAGAATTAATAATTTCAGAGCAGTGGCAGTATTCACCAGTCTTACATTTTTCTCCTTTAGAAAAATCCTTGCTACAGTTTAAAGCTTTAGCAATTAATCTTGCTGTTGTTGTTTTTCCAACTCCTCTGATCCCAGTTAAAAGATAGGCATTAGGAGTTTTTCCTAGCTCTATTGCGTTCGTAATAGTTTGAGACATTAACTCTTGACCTATTAAATCTTTAAATTCCTGTGGCCTATATTTAAGAGCTAAGATTTTATTTTCTTTCATTATATATAGAGGCAGGCAACAACCTGAATAATTTTCACTACGGCTGCTTCTTTTCAGACCTGACCGGGTTTATGAAACATCCACCTGATGCCAACCTCAATATGAGTATATCAAGATCAATTTAAATACTACAAGACTAGATTTGAATTTTGTGGACTATTTTTGCCTAAATGTTGAGGCTTCATAAACACCCAAAATCTGCAAGGTTACAGTATGGAAACCAAGTTCTTCCATAGCCTTTTTTACTCCAGATTGATCTAAATGGCCTTCTAGGTCTAAATAAAAATTTGCTTGATCAAAAGTATTTTTGACCGAAAAACTTTCTAGCTTGGTTAAGTTTACCTGGTTAGTTGCAAATCCTCCTAAACATTTATATAGAGCGGATGGCTCACTTTTAACTCTAAAAATACAACTAGTAATGAATTTTTTTTCCTTATTAAATTCTGGTTGTTCTATATTTTTTCCCATTATTAGAAAGCGTGTAACATTGCCCTTTTCATCTTCTATATTCTTTTCTAAAATTTTTAATTTATAAATTTTAGCTGAAAGGTCTGAAGCAATTGCGGCAATAGATTTATCATTTCCTTCTGCTAACTCTTTGGCAGATCCCGCTGTATCAGCTGAAATGATTGGTAGAAATTTATTTTTATTAATTATTTTTTGACACTGTCCAATGGCTTGGGCATGGCTTCTAACAAATTTTATATCTTTAATTTCTGCTTCTGGTTTAGAAAGTAAATTATGTTCTACGTTTAAAAAAAATTCTCCATGGATCTGTAATTTATATTTTGGAAGTAAATAATGAATATCAGCAACTCTTCCAGCTAAAGAATTTTCTATGGGAATGATGATTTTGTAGGTATCATCATCATAAGCTTTTTTAAATGTTTCTTCAAAAGTTGAACAAGTTGTAATTTCTGCATCTTTAAATAAATTATTAGCAGCAATATGGGAATAAGCACCTAGCTCTCCTTGAATAGCAATTTTAACTTTTTTCATTTTTCTCCATCAAATTTTTAACTTTGATTAGATCTTCCTCAGTGTCAATACTTAACGGTGATGATTTCATATAACCAACATGAATCGACATTTTATTTTCTAAAGCCCTAAGTTGCTCAAGTTTTCTTTCTAATTCAAATTTAGATCTTTTTAAACTTACATACCTTATCAAGGCTTTATTAGTAAAGGCATAAATGCCGATATGATGATATAAATTATAAGCGGAATTTTCATCTATTCTAAAAAAATCAAATACATTTAAAAACTTATTATTTAAAAGTTTTTCTTTTACAGCGACTTTTACTACATTTGGATTATCTAATTCAGTCTTAGAATTAAATTCACTCGCTAAAGTTCCAATATCACATTTCTTTTGTTGCATATAAGAAACTAAGTCAGAAATTGCCTGGGGTTGAATGTTGGGCATATCCCCTTGCAAATTAATAACTATATCTGGTTTGCTATTTAATTCTTTTTGAAAAACTTCAAATATTCTATCTGTACCGGTTTGATGATCATCTGATGTTTTAATCGCTTTGCCCCCAGCATTTTTAACAGTATCAATTATCCTTTGATCAGGTGTAGCAACAAAAACCTCCCCCGCTTTAGACTTAATAGCTTGATCGTGAACATGTAGTATCATTTCTTTGTTGTTTATAAGTTTCAAAGGTTTGTTGGGTAATCTTTGAGCTTGAAGCCTGGAAGGTATTATTATTGCAATTTTATTCATAATTGTGCGTCTCAAAGACGCAAAAAAATATTAAGTAATTTTAAGTATTTTTTATGTAGTCGTGCTATATGTCAACTAAGTATTTGTCAAATTTATGAACGGTTTTGAATTAAATAAAATTATAGCAGCAATCTTAGCTACAGTGGTGATGGTTTTTGGTATTAACAAAGTTACAGATATAATATTTATTCCTGATAAGCCTCAACAATCAGCATACAAGGTTGAAAAAATTGAACCAGCTTTAGCTTCTGCTTCTAACACTGGACAGGCAACCGTTGGAATTAGTGAATTATTAGCTATGGGAACTATTGAACATGGAGAAAAAGTTTTTAAGAGATGTAGTGCTTGCCATATGATTGCAACTGGAGGAAAAAATATGATCGGTCCCAATCTATGGAGTATAATAGGAAAAAAAACTGGTGCTGCATCTGGTTATAAGTATTCTAAAGCTTTAGCCGCTTATGGAAAAGAATGGTCATTTGAAGAAATGAATGGATTCCTAATTAAACCTTCTGCTCATATTAAAGGAACAAAAATGGCATTTGCAGGTTTAAAAAAAGAAAAAGATAGAGCTTCAGTTATTTTATATATGAACTCTAAAAGCGATAAACCTCTTCCGACACCTTAATCTAGACACCAGTTAATTATACTTTTTTGAGCGTGTACTCTGTTTAACGCTTGTCTCCAAACTACTGATTGTTTACCATCAATAACATCATCTGTTACTTCTTCCCCTCTTCCTACAGGCAAACAATGCATGAAGATCGCATCGGATTTAGCTTTTTGCATTAACTTTTTATTGACTTGATAGTTTTTTAAATTTTTCTTTTTTATTTTTTTGTTCACTTTATCATTCATTGAAACCCATTTATCAGTCATAACACAATCGGAGTCTTTGACTGCTTCTTCAGGTTTTTTTGTTATTAGGAGATTTACTTTATTTTTTTTTGCCCAATTTAATATTTTTTTATTTGGCATATATTGTTTAGGGCAACCTATTTTTAATTGAAAACCGAATTTACCAGCAGCTTCTATCAAAGAATTTGACATATTATTATTGCCATCTCCTAACCAAGAAACAATTTTTCCAGTAATCAAACCTTTTGTTTCTTCAAAAGTCATTATATCTGACATAATTTGACAAGGATGGCTTTTATCTGAAAGTCCATTGATTATTGGTATATCTAAATGTTTTCCAAACTCCTCTAAATTTTTATGGGAAGATGTTCTAAGCATAACAATATCAACATATTCGGTTAATACTTTTGCAGTATCTTTTAAAGTTTCATCACCTTTTCCATAATGAATTCCATCAGGATTTAAGATTATTGAAGATCCACCAAGTTGTTTGACGGCAATATCAAAAGACATTCTTGTTCTTGTTGAGGGTTTTTCAAAAATCATTGCCATCGATTTTCCTTTAAAAGGTTTGTCTTCATCGGGTGCAGATTTATTTAAATTTTTTCTATTTATTTTTCTAGATTTAGCGTCTTCGATAATCGCTCTTAAATCTTTTGAGGATAAATCAGAAATATCAATAAAATTTTTCATTTATAATTCTCACATACATTATTTAGGATTTTTAAAGCTAAATTAATTTCCTTTTTTGTAACGTTTAAAGGAGGCAAAAGTCTGACAACATTTTCTGAAGCCCTCACAGTAAGAAGCTTTTCTTTTAATAACTTATTTATAAAATTTGTTTGATCTTTATAAAGTGCAAGTCCTATCAGTAATCCTTGTCCTCTTACTTCTTTAATAATTTTTGGATATTTGTCTTTAAGTTTTCTTAATTCTTGTTGAAAATATTTTCCATTTTTTCTTACATTACTTAAAAATCCTTTTTTAGATAATACATCAATAACTGCATTTCCAACACTCATTGCTAAAGGATTGCCTCCAAAAGTGGACCCGTGAGTTCCAGGTTTCATGCAGGAAGCAACTTTTTTATTAACTAATACTGCTCCGATTGGAAAACCTCCTCCAATTCCTTTTGCGATAGGTACAATATCAGGTTTAATTTTAGCATGTTCAAAAGATAAAAATTTTCCAGTTCTTCCAATTCCACATTGAACCTCATCTAATATTAACAATATCTTTTTTTTATTACATAGTGTTCTTAGTCCTTTTAAACAATAATCTGGAATCACTTTTATTCCTCCTTCTCCTAATACTGTCTCAACCATAATTGCTGCAGTTCTGCTAGTAATTGCTTTTTTTAATCCTTTATGATCTCCAAAATTAAAATGATCGAAGCCTTCAACTTTTGGATAAAAACCTTCAGTTAATTTCTTACTATTGCTTGCAAATATAGTGGCTAAAGTTCTTCCATGAAAACTATTATTGATACATAAAATTCTATTTTTTCTACCTTGGCCTTTAGAATAAAAATATCTTCTAGCAATTTTTATTGCAGCTTCCGTTGCTTCTGCTCCTGAATTTTGAAAGGAGACATAGTCTGCAAAGGTTTTTTGTTTAAGTCTTTTTGCTAATTTTTCTTGTTCGGGAATTGTAAATACATTTGATACATGCCATACTTTTTTACCTTGTTTTTGAATAGCCTTGTTTAAATAATCATTTGCATGTCCTAAGCAATTCACCGCGATGCCTTGAACAAAATCTAAATATTTTTTTCCATTTGTGGAATATAAAAAGCTTCCTTTTCCTCTTTTAAAAGAAATTTTTTTTCTATTATAAGTATTTAATATTGCGCTCATATTTATGATTTTATCTTATATCCTTTTTTAAATAAAATATAAGTAGCTACCCAGCTTAAAAAGCTCAAAATTACTAAATAAATTATCCCAAACTTAATTGAACCATCTGCTACACCAATAAAACTATATCTAAACCCATCTATCATATAAAAAAAAGGATTAGCTTCACTAATAGTTTGTAAAAAACTAGGCAACCTATCTATCGAATAAAATGTACCTGATAAAAAAGATAATGGCACTATCACAAAATTCGTCACTGAAGCCATATGATCAAATTTCTCAGCCCATAAACCTGCAATTGTGCCTATGTTTCCTAATATAAAAGATGATAAAAAAGTGAATAAAACTAAAGTAAAAAAATGCTTTATTTGAATATCAATAATCAAATAAAAAGTTAAAATTGAAATAGCAGCTATCATAAAGCTTCTGGTAACCGCGGCTAAACAAATAGAAATCGTAACTTCTGTAGCAGATAAAGGTGCATAAAGAAGATCTAAGATATTTCCTTGTATTTTACCAATCATAAAGGATGAGGATGAGTGTGAAAAAGATTGCTGTATCACCTGCATAGCAATTAATCCTGGAGCTAGAAAAATAATAAATGGAACACCTAATACTTCTCCTCTGTCAGTGCCAATAGCTAAGGATAAGACTAGTAAAAACAAAAGTGATGAAATTAAAGGAGAAAAAATAGTTTGAATCCAAACAATTAAAAATCTCAACACTTCTTTTTTGTATAAAGTCCAAGCTCCAACCCAATTAATTAAACCAAATCTTCTTGATCCAATTTTATATTTTTTTGAAATTTCAACCATTGATAGTCTTATAACTCCTTATTAAAAAAAACTGTGTAAAACTAATGCTATTAACAGCCTTAAATCGTTTTAATGTTTTAAACTACAACATAATGTTTTAGTCATAATAAAAATACTAAATATAGCAAAGTTATACAATGAGTTGGACTAACGAGAAAGTTGAAAAATTAAAAGAACTTTGGTCAAAAGGACATACGGCTAGTCAGATAGCTGAAATGTTAGGAGACACCACTCGTAACGCTGTAATTGGTAAAGCTCATAGATTAAACTTGGAAGCGCGGGCTCCTTCAAAACAGTCAAGCTTACCTAAATCCAGAGAAAACAAGCATATAATAAAGCGTAGTCCAGCCCCAATGTCTAGAAAGGCAAAATTCCAATCAATTCTACTTGATAAGAATTTTGAAGCAGAAAACCCTAAATCTTTAGAGGAATTAACGGAAGAAACTTGTAAATGGCCTATAGGTCATCCTAATGAAGAAAAATTTTATTTCTGCGGGAGAAAACCTGAGGGTGATTTTCCCTATTGTAAACTTCATGTTTTGTATGCTTTCCAACCTAAAAACCAAAAAGAAGATGATCTGGGCGATGAAATTCCAGAATTAATAGAGAAGAAAATAAAATCTGCAGGCTAGATTATTTGCACTTTTTACAAAGACCGAAAAATTCTAAATTAAATCTTTTGAACTTCATTCCTTTTTTATGATTAAAACTAGATAAATATTTTGAGAGTTTAACATCACTAATTTCATCAACCACTTCACAACTTTCACAAATTGAAAACGCTGTAGCTTTTGAAATTTCACAATCAGAATTTTTACATGCAACAAAAGCATTTTTACTTTCAATTTTATGAATTTTTCCTATCTCAACTAATTTATCTAATGCTCGATAAACTTGTGGGGGAGCATTAATGCCTTTCTTCTGAACATTATAAAGTATCGTATATGCTTTTAAGGGCTCTGGAGATTTATCAATTAAATCAAAAATTATTTGCTGATTTTTGGAAAGATTGTTTTCTTTATGCATTCTAGTCATTGTACTGATTCTTCATTAATTTTTCAATTTAATCGATTGTTTAATTTTTACTAATGAGAGTATGAATAAAAACAAGGAAGCCGCAATGATTGATGGTCCTGAAGATGTATTAAACTGTAACGAAGTAAACAAACCCAAAATTACAGACAACAAACCTCCAAGTACTGAACAAATTACCATACTCTGGGGGCTTGAAGAAATATTTCGTGCCATTGCAGCTGGTATGATTAACATTCCTGTAATTAATAATAGTCCAACCATTTTAATTGAAATAGCAATTATCCCAGCCATTAAAATTGTAAATATAGCTTTAGCTCTATCAGGATTTAAACCTTCGGCTTCTGCTAATTCATAATTTACTGTTGATGCAAATAAAGGTTTCCAAATCAATTTAAGAATCAATAACATTAATGGCCCCCCTATCCATATAATTAATAAATCATCAGCTGTAACTGCTAATATATCCCCAAATAATAATCCCATGATATCGAACCTTATGAATGTTAAAAAACCAATTACAACCAGTCCAACTGCTAAAGATGAATGAGCCAAGAGTCCTAATAAAGCATCACCTGGTAAATTAGTTCTTTTTTGAAGTTGTATCAAAATTAATGCAATTAAAGATGAAATTATGAATACTGAAAGAGCAATGTTAAATTCCAAAGTATAAGCTAGTGTAACTCCAAGTAAAGCAGAGTGGGCAAGAGTATCACCAAAATATGATAGTCGTCTCCATATAACAAAACATCCAAGAGGCCCAGTTACAAATGCAATACCAAGTCCAGCTAATAAAGCTCTTATAAAAAAATCATCTAACATTTAATTTTTTTTTATTTCACCTTCACTTGTATGAATATGATCATGACTATGTTTATATCTTGTTAGTGTTTGAGAGGCTTGTTCTCCAAATAAAGCTTTATATTCATTATTTTTTGCGACATCTGATGGAGAGCCTGAACAACAGACATGACCGTTTAGGCAAACAACATGGTCAGTAGCACTCATTACGGTATGTAAGTCGTGAGAGATTAATAGTATTCCGCAATTTAATTCATCAGAAATTTTCTTTATAAGTTCGTATAAAGCAATTTCGCCAGTAAAATCCACTCCTTGTACTGGTTCATCAAGTACTAAAAGATCTGGTTTTTTTGAGATAGCTCTTGCAAGCAATACTCTTTGAAACTCACCGCCTGATAAGTCGCCCAAATTTTTATCTTTAAGATGAATAACGCCTGTTAAAGATAAAGCTTCGTTAATAGCTTCATCTTTAAGATTTTCAGTTAGTACCATGAAATCATTCACTCTAAGTGGCAATGTCCAATCAATTGAAATTTTTTGAGGAACATATCCAACTTTATTCGTATATTTCTCAACTTCTCCATCGATTTTTTTATAAATTCCTAAAGCAATTTTAGCTGTTGTGCTTTTTCCAGAACCATTAGGGCCAATAAGAGTAACTATTTTACCCTTTTCAATTTGTAATGACACTCCTTTAACGAGCCATTTGCCGTTTATACGAAAACCAGCTTGTTTTAATTTTACTAAAATATTTTGATTTAAGCTCATTTTATCTCTTGACTCTAAAACGTTATATTATTACATACTGTTATATTATAACAATTCTAACATACTATTATTATGAAAAACATTAAAAAATTACCATTTATATTATCAATATTATCTCTATTTATTATTTTCTCACCAGCAAAAGCTGACATCAAAGTAGTTGCATCAATAAAACCTATACACTCATTAGCAAGTTATTTGATGGATGGGGTAGGTAAACCAGATTTAATAGTAGATGGATATGCTTCACCACACGGATTTGCAATGAAACCGTCTCACGCAAAAATGTTACAAAATGCTGACTTAATCTTTTGGGTTGGCGAAGACTTAGAAAGTTTTTTAGAAAAACCATTAAATTCAATAGCAAAAAAAGCTGAAAAAATAGAGTTAATGGAAATTAAAGGATTAAATAAATTAGAATTTAGAGAAAGAAACATATTTGAAGGACATGATGATCATGGACACGACGAGCATAAAAAAGAAGATGAACATAAAGAACATGGTCATAAAGAAGATAAACACGATGAACATGGTCATGACGAACATAAAGAAGACGAACATAAAGAACATGGTCATAAAGAAGATAAACACGATGATCACCATGAGCATGCTCACGGTGAACATGATCCGCACATCTGGTTAGATCCAATGAACGCAAAAGTGATTTTAAAAGAAATGGCAGAACATTTAATAGAAAATGATCAAAAAAATGCATCTACATATAAAGCTAATTTAAAAAAAGCACTCAAAGATTTAGATAAACTTACAAAAAAAGTTAAATCTGAGTTAAATAAAGATTTTAAATCGATTGTTTTCCATGACGCCTATCAATATTTTGAAAAAAGATTTGATGTAAATGTTCTAGGAGCTTTTACAGTAAATACAGATGTATTGCCTGGAGCTGAACAATTATCTGAAATCAGAGAAATAATTGAACATGACAAAGTAAGTTGTGTGTTTTCTGAACCTCAATTTAATCCTGACATAATCAATGCAGTAGCGAAAGATATGAATATTAAAACTGGTGTTTTAGATCCATTGGGAGCCACTTTAACCCCAGGAAAAACTTTATATTTTGATCTAATTAGCAATATGTCTAAGTCCTTTAAAAGTTGTTAATTACTTTATCTTTCAATAACTAAAGTATCTTTTGATCCACCACCCTGCGAACTATTAACAATCGTACTTCCTTTTTTTAGAGCAACTCTTGTTAATCCCCCTGTAGTTACCCATGAAGTTTTACCAGCTAAGATGAAGGGCCTTAAATCTAGATGCCTTGGCTGAATTCCTTCCTCTGAAATTGTTGGTGTAGTTGAAAGTATCTCTAATGGTTGTGCAATATAATCCTCTGGTTTAGATTTAATTTTTTCTATCATTTTATTTCTCTCATCTTTTGAGGATTTTGGTCCAATCAATATTCCATTTCCACCTGATCCGTTAGTGGGTTTTACTACTAATTTTGAAATATTTTCAATTACATGGTCTTTATGAATTTTTTTTCTACATAAAAAAGTTTGAACTTGTTTTAGTTTCGGCTCTTCATCCAAATAAAATTTTATCATTTTATCTACATAAGAGTAAATTGCCTTATCGTCTGCAATTCCTGTGCCAGGAGCATTAATTATACCAACATTTCCTTTTCTCCAGCACTTAAATAATCCTGGCACACCAAGAACTGAATATTTATAAAAAACTTTCGGATCTAAAAAATTATCGTCAATTCTTCTATAAATACAATCAACTTTAAGAGGGCCTTTTACAGTTTTCAAATAAACAAAATCTTTTTCTACAAATAAATCCTTACCTTCAACTAAAGCTATCCCCATTTGCTCAGCAAGAAATTTATGCTCGAAATATGCAGAATTGTAAATTCCTGGAGTAAGTACGCACATGTGAGGATTTTTAGTTCTTCTTGGAACACACTCGAGCATGCAGTGATATAATTTATTTGGATATTGATGAATTGATGCAACTTTATATTTTGTAAACAATTCAGGAAAAACATCTCTCATTACCATTCGATTTTCTAGCATGTACGAAACCCCTGATGGAACTCTAAGATTGTCTTCAAGAACCTTGAATTCACCATCAATATTTCTAATTAGATCAACACCAGATATATTAGACCAAGCTTTGTATTTTGGTGAAAAACCATAACATTCTCTTAGATAATAGGGTGACTTAAAAACAAGTTCTTCAGGTATAATATTATCTTTAAAAATTTTTCTATCGTTGTAAACATCATCTATAAAAAGATTCAAAGCTTTTACTCTCTGTAGCAACCCCTTTGAAACTTTAGCCCAATCTTTCTTGAGTAATATTCTTGGTATAATATCTAGAGGCCATTTTTTTTCATGAAGCTTTTTACCAGATTCATAAACTCTAAAATTAATACCTCGAGCACTAATCGTGCTTACACAGTTTTTTTCTATTTCATTTAATTTTTTAATACCGTGTCTATCTAGTATATGAGATATTATTATTGCTTGTCTTCGTAGTTTACGGTCTGAATTAAGATACTCGTCGTAAGTCTTTTTAGATTCGTATTTTTTCCATAAATTATCCATTTTTTAAATTTTTAATAAATTGAGCAGATTATCAAATGCACAAATTAGATAGTAGGTATGATAATAAAGAATTGAATAATTGATGTTTTTTAAATAATAATTAATTATGACTTATTGTGTAGGCATAAAAACTAATGAAGGAATAGTCCTAGCATCAGACTCGAGAACTAATGCGGGTTTAGATAACGTTAATATTTACTCTAAAATGCTGACATACGATGTTGGAGATAGAACCGTCATTATTGTTACCTCAGGAAACTTAGGAACGTCTCAGGCAGTATTTAAATCTATCGAGAAAGACATCAATGATAAAAAAGCCTCTATCAGTCTTAATACGTGTAAAGATTTCGAACAAATTGCATCTTACATTGGTAAACTTAATACAAAACATTCTTCGCCGGATGGCATAAATACTGACAGTCTAGTTTTAGGATCTACATTTATTATAGGAGGTCAAATACGTGGGAAAGATTTAGAATTATATATGGTTTATCCTCAAGGAAATTACATTAGGCCTGCAGACAGCAAACCTTACTTAGTTATAGGCGAAGTAAAATATGGAAAACCTATTCTTGACAGAGTTATAACTCCAAATGTTTCAATTGGGGATGCATCTAGATGTGCCTTAATTTCAATGGACTCAACTCTTAAGAGCGACTTAACAGTCGGTCCTCCAATAGATATTGCTGTTTACAAAAAAGATCAGCCAAAGATATCTTATCTTAAATGCCTTAACACTAGTGATGAAGACTATTCTAGAGTTTGCAATCAGTGGTCAGAAAAAGTACTACAAGTATTTGATACCTTTCCTAAATTTGATTGGGAAAAATAATCTTCAGTCTTAAAATTTAAAAAAATTGTAATAAATCTTTCACAAATAACAATTACAAAGGAGATTAAATGTTTATTAAAAAATATCTTAAATGGATAAGTACTTTTTTAGTTCTTACAGGTATTTTATTAACAAATTTGAATATGTATCCAATAAATATAATGTTTCATGGTGCTGGAGTTGTTGGTTGGACTATTGCAGGTTTTATTTCTAAGGATAAAGCAATATTAACTAATTTTGGGTTACAGATACCATTATTTATTATTGGTTTTTATCAAATTTTGGTTCCTTAAGTTCGGGACACTTCAAAACATTTTTTATGAGGAAAACAAAAACAATATTGTTTGTTTGTACTGGAAACTCTGCGAGAAGCATAATAGCAGAAAGTATTGTAAATAAAAATTACCGAAATCAATTCATCGCATTTAGTGCCGGAAGTAATCCTTCAGGAAAAATCAATCCTTACATTAAAGAGTATCTTGAAGGAAAAAAATTTAATTTAGACACTTATTATTCAAAAAATTTTGATGAATTTTTAAAAAATGATATTGATATTGATTACGTGATTACAGTTTGTAATAACGCTAATAAAGAAGTTTGTCCTGTATGGCCCAAAAAAAAGACCATTACACACTGGGATATTGAGGACCCTGTTGAAAAATTTAAAAAAACTAAAAATAAAGATAAAATAAATTTAATAGCTGAAGAAACTTATAATATAATTAATGAAAAAATTAAAAATTGGATAAAAAATGAAAAGTAAAAAAATATTTATTGGTGAATTTATAGGAAGTTGTTTTTTAGTCATGATAATTGTTGGTTCAGGTATTATGGCTCAAAATCTAACTGATGACGTCGCTGTAATGTTAATAGCGAATACTTTAGCTACAGGTGCAGGATTATTTGTTCTGATTACTTCAATCGGTGATATCTCTGGAGCACATTTCAATCCTGTCGTTACTTTAGCAATGTATTTTACCAATAAGATTAAAAAAAATTTAATTATCATTTATATCTCAGCTCAAATCTTAGGTTGCATGTTAGGAGTAATGTTGGCTAATTTTATGTTTGATCTTCCTTTGTTACAGCTATCAGAGAAGATTAGACCTGGAATAAATATTTTTACAGCTGAGATCATTGCAACTTTTGGATTAATTTTTGTGATATTCGGATCTTTAAAAAGTGGTAAACTTGCAGTCGCCTCATCAGTTGCTACTTTTATTACAGCAGGTTATTGGTTTACCTCTTCAACTTCATTTGCAAATCCAGCGGTAGCAATTGCAAGAACTTTTACAGACACATTTACTGGAATAAATTACTTAAATACTCCTAGTTATATCATTGCTGAAATTATTGGTGGAATATTAGCTGTCTATTTAATTAGAAAAATTTTTTTATAGTTGGAGGGCAGCCCAAGGTAATATTAATACCTTGGGCTAATTAATTAACAAACAGTCGGGAGACTGATGAACATTTAATAATATAAAAATGCTAAAAAAATATTTAAATTAAGTTAAAGATTTATTAATTTTCAAGAATAAATGATATTAGAGTCGACATTCATCTCTCCTGCTAGATTTTTAAGTCTTTTAGTTACTTGTTTTGAGACTATATCACTATGATTTTTAGGTATTTTCAAAAAAATAGTCTTATTTCTTTTATAAATTTTAAATTCATCTAACAACAACGAAGACATGCTTGTAAGTGACTCTGCTAACCTTAAAGCAGATCCCACTTGCTTTGAGGATAAAATCTCCTTGTTATTTAGTAAGGTTAGAAACTGATAATTCGGATTATATTTTAAACCACAATGTCTCCAAAAACTTGCTGATGCAACTTTTACTCTATCTCTATGTTCTAGTTTTAGTAATGGAGTATTTAACACTTCCATAAAAACTAACTCTGCTTTTTGAAAAGCTCCTAGGCCCCAATCCATTTTACTTAAGATACAAGCCAAGGTTAGTAATCTTCGATTAAAATATTCGTTGTCTTCAAATAATGGTGAAATAAAATTAAAATATTTCTCAAAACTCTTTCCATAGTCCCCTTTTTTAAAAGATATACCATCAGTTTTTAATTTGAAAATTTCATCCTCACTCATTCCTTGGTTTATAATTGTATTCATATGCCCCTCTCTTAGTCCACTGATTGAGCAAATAACTTTTGAGGGGCTTGCTACTTCAATTATTTCGTTAAGTATTATAGAGCTAAAAGGTAAATAGGGAGTTCTAGATTTAGTAATATATTCCATTGATTTCAAAGATGATTTATTAAATTTTGAAATTCTGTTTAAGTATTTAACTGCTGCATCTTTTGAGAGCTTATATTGATGCAAAATATGTAATGGGTGTTTTTCTTTAAAGAGATGATATTTAAATAATGATCTCCAAGTCCCTCCTACCAAATATATATTTTTAAATTTCTTTTTAGAAAGCCATTTTTCATCTCTTAAACATTTTCTAACATATTTTCCCAAATTTCTTTTTTTTATAATAGGATTATTTTCAAGTCTTAATACTCCAAGAGGTAAAGAGGTTGTTTCAAAAATTTGATTGTTAGAAACTCTGGCAAGTTCTAAACTTCCACCTCCTAAATCTGCAACAAGTCCATCTACTTCATCAAATCCTACCATTACACCGTTTGCTGATGTTCTTGCTTCTTCCTCGCCAGATAACACTAGTGGTTTTTTATTAAATATTTTTTCAATTTCTCTTAAAAATTCACTTGCATCAGTGGCCTCTCTAAAAGCTGCTGTAGCAATAATTTCTAAATCTTGAACGTCTGAAATATCTAAAATTTCTTTAAATCTATTTAGAACTTTTAAAGAACTTTTAATTCCATCAGGATTTAGTTTTTTAGATTTATCTAGATTTTTTCCAAGTTTGCAAACTGCTTTTTCATTAAAAACTGGAATTGGAGAAATTTTAAAATTATCGTATATGAGCATTCTTATTGAATTTGATCCAAGATCTATTATGGCTTGCTTAGACTTTTTATTAGACTGAAATTTAAAAAGATTTTTTAATTCTGGTTTCATTTTACCAATCTTAAATTTTGAGGTTTAGCTCTTAAAATTGACTTACCACGACCTGATAAACTTGGGTTCTTCATGAAATAGGAATGTGCGGAAAAGCCTTTTTCTTGTTCTTTATTATAGTTTCCTAAGCTATCTAAATACCATGTTTCTGATTTATCTTTAAAGTTGGCTAACATAATTTGATCTAAAATTTGCTCATGCACAGTATTGTTTTCTATCGGAATTATAATTTCAATTCTTCTATCTAAATTTCTAGGCATTAAATCTGCAGATGAAATATATACCTGATTCTCTCGAGAAGGCATAGAATTACCATTTGCAAAACAATAAATTCTTGAGTGTTCTAAAAATCTGCCAATAAGGCTTTTTACTTTTATATTTTCAGATTGACCTTTAACTCCAGGTCTTAAGCAGCATACGCCTCGTACTGATAAGTTTATTTTTACTCCTGCGTTTGAAGCTTCATAAAATTTCTTAATAATTCCAGGGTCTACAAGAGAATTCATTTTTGCCCATATTTCTGCAGGTTTTCCTTTACTTGCATTTACAATTTCATTTTCAATTTTTTCTTCAAAAAAATTCCTACTATTTAATGGAGACATAAAAATTTTATTCAATTTTTTGGGTTTTGCATAACCAGTTACATAATTGAAAAATTTTTCAACATCTTTGGCCAAGTCTTGATTAGAGCTAAACAGTGATAAGTCAGTATAAATTTTTGCGTTAATTGGATGATAGTTTCCTGTGCCTAAGTGAACATAGCTTCGCGTTTTTGCTCCTTCTTTTCTTAAAACTAAACTTGCTTTTGCATGCGTTTTGTATTTTGCGAATCCGTAAACAATTTGAACGCCAGCTTTCTCTAGTTTCCTAGATAATTCAATATTAGCTTCCTCATCAAATCGAGCTTTTATTTCTATTACGGCTGTAACAACTTTTCCGTTTTCTGCTGCTCTACTTAGTGCTTTTACGATAGGAGAGTCAGGTGTGGTTCGATACAAAGTTTGTTTGATACCGATAACTTTGGGATCTTTTGCTGCAGCTTCTAAAAATTGAATTACTACATCAAAAGTTTCAAAAGGGTGGTGTACAACAAAATCTTTACTTCTTATAGCTGAAAAAAATTTATCATCAAATTCCTTCAATCTTTCAACTTCTCTAGGATTAAACTTTTTAAATCTCAGCTTTGGATCTTTCTTTTTACAAATTTCATCTATATCTTGTATTCCAACCAATCCTTCAACCTCATAAATATGATCTTCGTCCATTTTAAATTTTTTTGAAATAAAATTTAAAAGGTTTTTATTTGAATTAGTGAGTACTTCAAGTTTAACTACGTTTCCCCTTCTTCTTTTCTTAATTGCTTTTTCAAAATATCTCACAAGATCAGCAGCTTCATCATCTATTTCAATTTCGCTGTCTCTAATTATTTTAAACTGCAAACTTGCCTCGATATTATGGTCTGGAAATATTTCATTTGCAAATTTACAAATTACGTCATCAATTGTGACAAATTCATTTATTGTTTCAGAATTTTTTAGAGATATAAATTTTGGAAGTGCTCTTGGTATAACTATAATTGCGTTTAGTTCTCTTTTTTTTTTAATTCTGCTCATTCTTAATAAGATTGCTTGGCCTTTATTTGGTATAAAAGGAAAGGGATGTGATGGATCGATGGCAGTAGGTGTTATTATAGGATAAATTGTTTCCTGAAAATATTCTCTTAGATACATAAGATCCTTCTTATTTAGTTCTGACATTTTTCGAATGAAAATTTTTTCTTTTGATAGCTCTTTTTTCAACTCTAGGAACGCTTCGTTTTGCTTCTTTAATAGATCTTTAGTTTTTAATACGACCCTGTTTAATTGATCCTCTGCAGTTAATCCATCTGCGCTTAATTCGTCAAAACCATCTTTAATTTGATTAAAAAGTCCAGCGACTCTTACCATAAAAAATTCATCTAAATTTGTACCTGCGATTGATAAAAATTTTACTCTTTCAAATAGAGGATTTGTTTTATCTTTTGACTCTTCTAAAACACGATCATTAAACTGAAGCCAAGATAATTCTCTGTTTATGAGTTGATTGCTAATATTAGCGTTTTCTGAAAATGATGCTTTCGACATATATAAATGTTAAATTAAAAATATGTTTAAATTATATGCGATGAGACACGCTAAATCTAGTTGGGATTTTCCAGATTTAGATGATCATGACAGGCCATTGAATAAAAGAGGGGTAAATTCAGCAAAATTAATTTGTGAATTTTTTATTAAAAAGAAATTAAAATTTGATTTAGTTTATTGCTCGTCCTCTAAAAGGACAATACAAACATTAAATATATTGTCAGAAAAAATCAGTTTTAAGAAAATTATTAAAAAAAAAGCGCTTTATCATGCTAGTGAGGATGAAATTATTCATATCTTAAAACAAACAGTTGATAATTATAAAACTTTACTTTTAATCAATCATGAACCTTCAATTAGTGAACTCATAAATCGAATCTGTCTTAAAGAAAACTCTGATCAATTTGAAAATTTAAAAAGAAAATTTCCTACTGCAGCCGTTGCTGAAGTAAGTTTTAATTTCAATGATTGGAAGAAGTTATCAAAAGTTAAAGGAAAATTAATATCATTTATAAAGCCAAAAGATCTTCAAGAATCTAAGGAATAGCCAGCAGATCTTACTGTTCTGATAAGATCTTTCTTGCCATCAATATTTATTGCTTTTCTTAGTCTTCTTATATGAACATCTATAGTTCTGGACTCCACATAAATATCATCTCCCCATACAGAATTTAGAAGTTGCTCACGCGAATATACTCTTTTTGGATTCTTTATTAAAAAATCAATTAGTTTAAATTCTGTAGGACCAACTATAACTTCTTTATCTGCTCTATAAACTCTTCGTTGAACTCTATCTACTTTTAGATCCTCAAATACTACAACATCAGCGGCAACACTTGGTTTAGATCTCTTTAATAAAGCGTTAACTCTTGCAATAAGTTCTTTTTGGCTGAATGGCTTAGTTACGTAGTCATCAGCTCCTGTTTCAAATCCTTTCAGTTTGTCTTCCTCTTCACCTTTGGCTGTTAACATAATGATTGGGATATTTTTGTGAAGATTGCTTCTTTTCAAATTTTTACAGACTTCAACACCTGAGATATCTGGCAACATCCAATCTAATAAAATTAAATCAGGATTTTTTTCCTTTATATTTCTAATAGCGTCTTCTCCATTGACTGCATAATCAACTTTGTGACCCTCTTTTTCTAAATTGTATTTAAGCAAAGTTACGATGGGCATTTCATCTTCAACTATGAATAAATTTGCCCTCATTATCCTTTTGGTCGGTCTCCCTCTAAATAATCTCCTGTAATCAGAAAATAAACTTGCTCTGCAATATTGGTTGCATGATCTCCAATCCTCTCAATATTTTTAAGCATGAAAAGTAGTTGGGTTACTTTTTGTATATCGTTTTTATTTTTTTCTAAATGCTTTATTGCAGCTTCCATATTAGCATTAGTAATTTGATCTATTTCTTCATCAGAATTCCAAACATTTTCTGCTGTATCTTTAGCTCTATGTAAATACGAATTTAAAACTGCATTGACTTGTTTTGATGCTTTTAAACCAGCTATTTCGAAATTTTTAGTTATATCATTAGGTAAATCAGTTCCAATTATAGTTAATCGTTTTGAGATATTTTTTGCTAAATCACCAATTCTCTCTAAGTCTGAAGAAACTTTTAAAGCAACAACTGTCTCTCTTAAATCAATTGCCATAGGTTGCCTTAAGGCAATCAAATTTACAACTTGCTCTTCTATATTTAATTCATACTTATCGATTAATTCGTCATCTTTAATAGATTTTTCTGCTAAGCTAATATCTTTTTTAACTAAAGATTGAATGGAGTTTTCTAGCTGTTTCTCAACACCCGCTCCCATTTTCGCTATTGTATCTTTTAACAACTGAAGTTGCTCTTCGTAAGATTTTACTATGTGCGGTTTTTCACTCATTAACCAAACCTCCCTGTAATGTAATCCTGAGTTTGTTGTTTGTCAGGATTTTTAAATATTTTATCTGTTGATCCAAATTCTATAAGTTTTCCCAAATGAAAGAAACCCGTTTTTTGAGATACCCTAGCTGCTTGTGACATTGAGTGGGTAACTATTACAATTGTGACCTCTTTTTTAAGATCATCAATAAGTTCTTCAATTTGAGCTGTTGCTATTGGGTCAAGCGCTGAACATGGTTCGTCCATAAGAATCACTTCTGGGCTTACAGATATAGCTCTTGCAATACATAGTCGTTGCTGTTGACCGCCTGATAAACCAGTTCCGATTTCATCAAGTCTATCTTTAACTTCGTTCCACAGGGCAGCTTTTTTCAAACTTGTTTCAACTATTTGATCCATTTCTTCTTTGCTCTGTGCAATACCGTGAATAGTAGGCCCATAAGCTACATTTTCATAAATTGTTTTAGGGAACGGATTGGGTTTTTGAAAAACCATACCAACGTTTTCCCTAAGTCTCACAACATCTAATTTTCTTGAGTTCAGTTCTAGGTTGTCCATTTTAATACTGCCTTCAACTCTACAAATATCTATAACATCGTTCATTCTGTTCAAGCATCTTAAGAAAGTAGACTTTCCACACCCAGATGGCCCAATTAAAGCTGTAACTTCTTTTTCTGCTATATCTATAGAGACATCAAATAATGCCTGTTTAGATCCGTAATATACATTTACATTTTCCGCTTTTATTTTACTCATTTAACTCCATTTCTTTTCAAATTTGTGTCTAACTATTTGAGCTGCCAAGTTCATTAAAATTAAAAAAGCTAGAAGCACCATAATACATGCGGATACTTTTTCAACAAAACCTCTCTCAGCACTTTCTGACCATATATATATCTGTACTGGTAAACTTGCAGCAGGATCAACTGGCGTGCCAGGAATTGTATTCACGAAAGCAACCATTCCAATTAAAATTAAAGGAGCTGTTTCTCCTAAAGCTTGAGCTAAGCCAATTATCGTTCCAGATAAAGTTCCAGGCATTGATAGTGGCACAGTATGATGCATGGTCGTTTGCATATTGCTTGCACCCATCGCTAAAGCAGCTTCTCTTATACTTGGAGGAACAGCTTTTAAAGAGGCTCTTGCAGCAATAATTATTGTTGGTAATGTCATAAGTGACAGAGTAA
>CACFVE010000008.1 GCA_902569735.1 uncultured Pelagibacteraceae bacterium
CGGATCCATGTACAGAATTTTTATCAATTGATATTCCGTATAATTTTCTAATAGTATTTTCTTTTGCTTTTTTCGGGTCTGTTGCTCCCATCAGTTCTCTATTAAATAATACAGCATTTTCACCTTCTAAAATCATTACTACTATTGGTCCTGATGATAAATAGGAACATAAATCGTCATAGAAAGGTTTTGTTTGATGAACTTTATAAAATTCAGCTGCCTCTTCTTTTGTAATATGAATTTTTTTATCTTCTTTAATTATCAAATTATTCTTAGTAAAAATTGATTTAATTTCTTCAATTAAGTTTCTTTCCACTGCATCAGGTTTTATAATTGAAAGAGTTTGCTCTAGCTTACTCATAATGTTCTTCTATTAGCTGGTTTAATAATCTTACTCCAAATCCAGTAGCTCCTCCTGAATTTAAAGCACCACCATATTTTGAAAAAGCCATACCAGCGATATCTAAATGAGCCCAAGGAGTTTTATTTAAAATAAATCTTTGTAAAAACTGTGCTGCAGTTGTTGATCCTGCGCCACCAACATAATTTATATTTTGCACGTCAGCATTTTTAGAATTCATAAGTTTATCATAATTTTTATGAAGTGGCATTCTCCATACTTTTTCCTCAACCTTTTCTCCAGCATTAAAAATTTGTTTAGATAATTTATCATCGTTTGAAAAGAGCCCAGCATATTCAGATCCCAGACAAACTATTATAGCTCCTGTCAAAGTTGCCAAATCAACAATAAACTTTGGTTTAAATTTTTTTTCAGTAAATGTTAAAGCATCTGCTAAAACTAATCGACCTTCAGCATCAGTATTTAAAATTTCTATAGTTTTACCGCTATAAGATTTAACAATATCTCCAGGTCTTTGAGCGTTTCCACTTACCATATTTTCTACGAGCCCGACTACTCCTACAGCATTAATTTTTGCTTTTCTTAAAGCCAAGCTTTTCATTAAACCAACTACTGTAGCAGAACCAGCCATGTCGTATGTCATATCCTCCATAAATTTTGCAGGCTTAAGAGAATACCCGCCAGTATCAAAGCAAACTCCTTTTCCAACAAAAGCTAAAGGTTTAGAATTGTTTTTAGCTCCATTCCATTCCATTGTTACAAGATAAGATCCTCTTATACTTCCTTGTCCTACACCAAGCAATGCGTACATACCAAGTTTTTTTAATTTTTTTTCATCATATACATTTATTTTTAAACCATCTTTTCTAAGAGAGGTTATTCTTTTTGCATATTCATCTGGATGAAGAATATTTCCTGGTTCTGAAACAAGATCTCTTGCATAAAAAGTTCCTTCTTCCAAAGCTTTAAATTTTAATTGATTTTGATTTGAAGGTTTATTTTTATTTCCTAATATGTTTAAAGAAATAAGTCTGGTCTCTTTTTTAGTTTTATATTTTTTAAATTCATAAGATTTTAGTTTCAGTCCGTGAAGAAAATGTCCTAAAAAATTATCATTATTACCAACTATACTGTCAGATAATATAAAATACTCACTGTTCTTTCCATAATTGATACGACCGTATAATTCTGCTCCTAAATTTTCTACATCTGAAGTTTTTAACTTTTCTTTAATAGATATTAAAATTATTTTTTTTTTTGATGTTAATTCAAAAACAAATAATTTTTTTTTCAAATCACTGGTTTTTAGTAAATCATTTATGTAAGAAAATTCTGAATTAGAAAGATATTTTTTAAGACCATTGATATTGAATTTCTCATTAGAAAATAAAACTAAATTAGCTGAAATCTTGCTGTAAGTTTTGTTTAAATAGTTAATTTTAATAGACATAGTTTTTTAATAAGCTCCTATCGAGTTGAGTGCTATATATGTTCAAATATATCAGATTTCAATGGGAAATCGATCATAGTTAAACCATAGATTGAATTTTCTCTAAGGTTGCTTTATTTATATACATTAAATTGCAATGCTACAAAACAAAATTTATCTGAATTTTATCAAAGAAATACTCAAAACTTTTTTTGTTATATTATTTGGTTTAACGATAATTGCTTGGACTGTAAGAGCAGTAAATTTTTTGGATTTAATTGTAGAAAGTGGATACTCTATTTCCACATACTTTCAATACTCCATATTAAATTTGTTGGGTATATTAACAAAGTTTATACCCTTATCTTTTTTGTTGGCTTTAATAATTTTTATTTTAAAAAAAATTCAAGAAAAAGAATTTACAATATTATGGACCTCTGGAATAAAAAAATTAACACTGGTGAATCTTTTCTTCATAATTTCTATATTTATTTTATTTTTATATTTGATTTTTTCTACTTTTATAACACCAATAGCATTACAAAAATCTAGAGCCTTACTAAATAAAGAGAGTTTTAATTCCTTCTTACCTACAATAAGAATTCAACAATTTAGTGATTCATTTCAAGGTTTCACTTTTTTTGTTGAAAAGAAAAAAAATAATAAAATTGAGAATGTGTTTATTCATGATGAGTCAAATGTATTAAAAAATTTAACATCTGATCAATCTGATAAGAGTTCTACAACCATTGTTGCAGAAAATGGAATTATTAAAGGAGAAAAAAAATTAATATTATTTAACGGACAAATTATATCAACTCAAAAAGAAAATTTAAAAAATAATGTAATAAAATTTGAACAACTTAATATCAACCTAACAAATCTTTCAACGGATACTATTAAGACTCCAAAATTACAAGAAACTCCCACGATCGATCTTTTAAAATGTATTTCTCATTCATACGAAGAAAAGATTCTTAATTGCAAAAAAAGTGCTGAAAAAGAAATTAAAACAGTACTAAATAGAAGATTTATTCTTCCTTTCTATATTCCAATAATTTCTCTTTTGTGTTCTTTATTGATGATAAGAATTGAAGAAAAAAAAAGTTATTTTTTTAATAAATATTCTATTTTTGGTTTAAGCTTTTTAGTTCTACTCTATGCTGAATTAATTGTTCGGTACACTGGTATTTCAAAAATAATAAATATTTTATTTACTATTTCTCCATTAATTTTGATTCCTACAATTTATTTATTTTTAATTTATAAATTTTCAAAGGAGTATATTTTATCAAAATGATTAAAGTATTATCTACATATTTATTATCTGGCTATTTTAAAATGATTTTTAAAGTCATATTGATTGCTTATAGTTTTTGCATAATTTTAAATTTATTTGAAGAAATTGAGTTTTTTAAAAATTTGAACGTATCAATATTAATTCCAATTTCACTTACAGCATTATTTATACCTAGTTTAATAATAAAGATGTTGCCTTTCATTATTTTTATTTCGAGCTTATGGTTTCTTTTAAATTTAAGAAATAGTAGAGATCTCTTAACTTTAAAAGTATTTGGATACTCAAATTTTAAAATTTTTATTATATTAGCTTTAACATCATTTATTTTTGGTTGGATAATTTTGTTTACAATTAATCCTTTTACATCAACTATGGTTAAATATTATGAGCAAACTAAATCTGAATACTCAAAAGATATAGATCATTTAGTTTCAATCAACAAAAATGGGCTTTGGACTAAAGAAGATTTAGATACTGGACACCGTATAATTTCAGCAAATGAGATAAAAAATAATTTACTTAAAGAAATTACAATTTTTGATCTCGACAAAAATTACAATCCTATTCAAAAAATTTATTCTAAAACTGCAGATATCTCAAAAAATGAATGGGATCTTAAAGAAGTTCTAATCATCAAATTCGATAAAGGTATGGCTGAAGAGAGCTATAAAGATAATTACTCTATAACCTCAAAATATGACTATAAAAAAATTAATAATTTATTCCGTAATTTTGATACTATGTCTTTTTTAGATTTAATTTTAAACTACAAAGATTTACAAAATAAAGGTTACAATAAAGCCTATTTAGATCAAAATCTAAATTCAATGTTATCTTTGCCATTCTTCTTGTTTATGATGACTGCTTTAGCATCTATATTAACTATGAATACACTAAAACAATCAAATAGTTTCACATTTATAGTTGTTGGTCTTATAGCTTGTGTGGCAATTTATTATTTTAAAGATTTATCTTTAGCTTTAGGTAAAACTGACAGAGTTTCTTTATCCTTAGCAGCCTGGATTCCAGTAGCTGTTATTGGTCTATTTAGTTCAATAGGAATTTTACAAATAAATGAAAAATAAATTTTTAGTTCTAATTCTTTCAATATTTTTTTTTCATCCTTTAATGGGTGAAAATCTTAATATTGAGTCATCTAAAATTTCTATAGATAAAAAGAGTCGTTTAACTATTTTTAAAGGTGATGTTATAGCTACAGATTATAAAAATAATGTATTTAAAACAGATTATGCCGAATATCAAAAAGATCTTAAATTTTTAAAAAGTAAAGGCAAAACTACAATACTGACTTCCGAGGGTTACTTTCTTACTGGAACAAACATAATATTCGATAATGAAAATAAATACATCAAATCTGATGAACAAGCTACTATTCAAGATTTAGAAAATAATAATATTTATTTAGAAAATTTTGAATATTCTACTGCAAGAAATTTTTTTAAATCAACTGGTAAAATCAAAATTATCGACTCTAAAGATAACTCTTATAACTTTTCTCAATTATATATAGATGAAAAAAAAAGAGAAATCATTGGAGCAGACATAAAAGCTTTTTTAAATGAAGAAGATTTTAAGATTGATGTTAATAACAAGCCTCGTGTTTTTGCAAATACAGTAAAAATTGATAGTGAAAACAGTGAATTTACTAAAAGTATTTTTACTTTATGTAATTATAGAGAAAAAGATAAATGTCCTCCTTGGTCTTTAAATGCAAGTAAAATGAGACATAACAAAAAGAACAAAACTATCTACTACGATAATGCAATAATCAAAGTATATGACTTACCTATTTTTTATATACCAAGACTATCTCATCCTGACCCTTCAGTAGATCGTAGATCAGGATTTTTACCTCCATCTTTTTCAGATACAAAAAACTTAGGAGCTGGATTACAGATTCCGTATTTTTGGAATTTAGATAGAGATAAAGATTTTACTTTAAAAAGTAGATTGTTTGAATCAGAGCACCCCCTATTCTCTGGAGAATACCGTCAAGCATTTAAAGAATCTGATTTAATTTTAAATGTTGGATTTACCGAAGGATATAAAAATACAAGTGAATCTAAAAAAAGTGGAAATAAATCTCATTTTTTTTCTCAATTTATTAAGAAATTTAAGGGTAAAAAAGGATCAGATAATGAATTTAAATTGTCGGTACAAAAAGTGTCTAACAAAAAATATCTCAAACTGTATAAAATTAAAAATGACTTAGTTGATTACCAGAATGATAGATTGGAAAATTCTTTGAATTTTTCACATGAAAATGAAGATCTTTTTTTTGGTCTTAAGGCAAGTGCGTATGAGGATTTAACAGTAAATGATACTAGTGATGAGTATGAATACATTTTACCAGATATAATAATTGATAAAAATTTGTTTAGCAGTAATAAATATGGGTATGCCGATTTACAGTCTAATTTAGTTTTTCATAATTATGAAACCAACAAATTCACCAAATTCTTTATTAACGATATTGACTGGAAATATAAACAAACTAATTATCGATCTGGTTTAAAAGGACGTTTGCTAGGAAAATTAAAAAATGTGAATTATGAAGCAAAAAATACTTCGATTTATAAAACTGATACTACCAGTGAATTTTTTGGGGCAATAGGTTATTTAAGTGAAATAAATCTTTTCAAGAAAATTAATGAAAATTCAAAGAGTTTTTTGACACCTAAAATGTTGTTGAGATATGCTCCAGGTCATATGAGGAAAGAAACAGGTAAAACAAGATTAAATCACTCAAATATTTTCACTTTAGATCGATTAAATACAAATAAGAACTTTGAAAGTGGATTAAGTACAACTTTAGGATTTGATTATGAATTAGAAGAAAAGAATAAAAAACTCGATTTTTCAATAGCTCAAATAATAAATGAAAAAGAAAATAAAGATATGCCATCTTCATCCAGTTTAGACCAAAGATTTTCAGATGTAATCGGACATTCAAAATTAGAAATTAATGAGAATATAAAATTAAGCTATGATTTTGCTTTAGATCAAAATTACGGACAACTTAATTATAATGAGCTTGGTGCCAGTCTAGATTTTAATCCCATTAAATTCGATATTAGTTATTTAGAGGAAAAAGAACACATAGGCGATCAAGAATATTTCAGAGGAAAAATAGACTTTACTCCAAATAAATACGGTCTTTTTTCTGCAGAAACAAAAAGAAACTTAATAACAAATTCTGCTGAATATTACAATTTGAGCTATGAATATACTAATGATTGTTTAAGAGCTGGCTTGGTATATAGAAGAGAGTTTTATAACGACTCTGAATTGGAGCCTGAAGACTCATTGATGTTTAAAATTACATTAACACCATTTGGAAATATCAATTCTCCTTCTTTTAATTAATGAAGCGTTTATTATTTCTTCTTATCATTATTTTTTTTAATAAAAACATTTCTTATGCTTCAACTCAAAACAAAATTTTAGTGAATGTCGGAAATCAAATCATTACTTCCTATGAGTTAAAAAATAGAATTATGACAATTTTAGTCTTAAGTAATAAAGAATTAAATCAGAGTAATGTAAATAGCACAAAAAAAGAAGCTTTGAGTTTTTTAATAAACTCGAAACTAAAAAAAAATGAAGTATTAAAATTTAATACTGTGCCCAATCCAGGATCTGTAGAAAATTATTTAAATGTGATTGCATCTACTTATAATACTGACATAGAAGGACTTAAAAAGATATTTGTTAGTAATAATATAAGTTTTCAACTTTTTGAGGATGGAGTGAAAACAGAGTATGCGTGGCAACAATTAATTTATAATTTTCACCAAGATAAATTAAAATTGAATGAAACGGAAATTGATGAAGAATTAAACCAAATAATCACTAAACAAAAACAAGCTGAAGAATACAATTTAGCAGAAATAGAGGTGTTATTAGAAAATAACGTTAATGATAGAAAAAAAATTGAAGAAGTTAAGAGACAAATTAATGAAATAGGATTTAAAGATACTGCCATAAAATACAGTTCATCCTTAACGGCAATGGATGGTGGAAATCTAGGTTGGATTGCCTCTCAAGCTTTATCAAGTGTAATTTTAAATACTGTAAAAAATATGAAACCTGGAGATATATCTAAACCAATATTTCAGTCAGAAACAGCAACATTTATAAAATTATTAGATAAGAGAAAAATAAGTTTTAGTGATATAAATTTAAAAAAAATGAAAGATCAAATAATTTCACAAAAAAGAAATGAGCTACTGAATTTATTCTCAAATAGCTATCTATCAAAAATTAAAAATGCAACTCTTATAAGATACAATGAGTAATAAAATCATTATTGTTGCTGGAGATCCTAATAGTGTTAATTCTGAAATAATCTTTAAAGCTTGGAAAAAAATAAATAATAAAATTAAAAAAAGAATATATTTAATCGCTAATTACAATTTAATTTATAAACAATATAAAAAATTAAGATATAAAATTAAGCTTATTAAAATAGATAATATTGAAGATAGTATTATTTCTACTAATATAAAAGTTTTAGATATTCCTATTAATTTTAAAAACCCTTTTAAAGTTAACATAAAAGAATCTTCTAAATATGTGGTACAAAGTTTAAATTTAGCTCATTCACTCGCAAATAATAAAAAGGTTAAAGCAATTATAAATTGTCCAATAAATAAGAATTTAATAAAAATTTCAAAAAAAATTGGTGTTACAGAGTTTTTTGCATCTAAATGTAAAATAAAAAATTCTTCTGAAGTCATGTTAATACACAATAAAAAATTTTCCGTTGTACCGCTTACTACTCATTTAAATATTAAAAATGTATCTAGTAAAATTTCTACCGATTTAATAATAAAAAAATTAACAACATTAAATAAAGAATTTAGAAAAATATTTAAAATCAAACCAAAAATAGGAATGTTAGGCT
Organism: uncultured Pelagibacteraceae bacterium; assembly: GCA_902569735.1. Taxonomy (GTDB): domain Bacteria; phylum Pseudomonadota; class Alphaproteobacteria; order Pelagibacterales; family Pelagibacteraceae; genus Pelagilacustribacter. Next base: position 8,018 of record CACFVE010000008.1, read on the forward strand.
TAAATCCACATAATGCAGAATTGAGTAAGAAATCTGAGGAATTTAAACAAATAATACCAGCTATAACTAGACTAAAGAAGGCAGGTTTAAATATTAAGGGTCCATTAATTGCAGACACAATATTTATTAACAATTATAAAAAATATAATGTAATTGTAGGAATGTATCATGATCAAGTATTAACTCCTTTTAAAACCTTATTTCATTTTGATGCAATTAATATTACCTTAGGTTTAAATTATTTACGTGTATCTCCTGATCACGGTCCAGCGATTGATTTAATTGGAAAAAATAAAGCAAGTTACATTAGCTTACTTCAATGTATAAAATTTATTAACAATATAAATCGATGATATATGCTAAAAAGTCTTTAGGACAAAATTTTTTAATAGACCCTAATATTATTAAAAAGATAATTAACATAACAGGAATTTTTAATAAAAATATTTTAGAAATTGGTCCAGGCAGAGGAGCTCTTACAGATGAAATATTAAAAAATAAACCTAAATCCCTCGTGCTTATTGAAAAAGACTCAGTAATTTATGAAGAATTAAAATTAAAATATAATAATTATAAAAATGTAAAAATTTATAACAATGATTGTCTTGAATTTGATATAGAAAAAAAATTAAAAAAAAATACCGTTATTTTTGGAAATTTACCGTACAACATTTCCTCTCAAATTCTTGTTAAAATAATTAAATTTAAAACTTGGCCCCCTAAATATAGCAGTGTAGTTTTTATGTTTCAAAAAGAAATGGCTGAAAGAATAATTGGGAGTTATAATACATCTAAATACGGAAGATTGTCTATTTTAGCTAATTATAGATTAAATATTGTAAAAAAATTTAATATATCTCCTAATTGTTTTTTTCCAAAACCAAAAGTAGATTCAAGTGTTTTGTTTTTTAAGCCAAAAAAAAATATCTCCATAGAAATTAAAAACATAGAGAACTTGGAAAAAATTACCAATATTTTTTTTTCAAGTAAACGAAAGATGATTAATAAGAAAATAAAGAAAATTTTTAATAAAAAAAAGTTAGATTTAATTAAAGATTTAAATTTAAAATCAAGACCTTCAAATCTCAAACCAGAAAAATATTACGAAATTACTGAGTTGTTTGAGAAAATATAGACAATTTATTCTTATTAATTGAAATAATATTCTCAATTTGCTTGTAACAATTTTCAAGATTTTGATTTATAATAATATAATCGTAGTCTTTCCAATGTTGAATATCCTTATCGTAGGCTTTGTATCTTCGTTCTACTTCATCAGGAGAGTCTTGGTTTCTTTTTGTTAATCTTTCTTTTAATTCTTCTTTATTTGGAGGTATCAAATAAATTTTTATTAGTTTTAAATTTTTAAATTTAGATAATTGCTGAGTTCCTTGCCAATCAATATCAAAAATTATATCACTTTTTTTTATTGATTCGTCCACACTTTCTTTAGAAGTTCCATAGTAGTTATCAAATATTTTTGCATACTCATAAAATTTCCCATCGTTTATGTATTTTTTAAATTTTTCATGAGAAACAAAATGATAATCAACACCGTCTACTTCGTTAGGTCGAGGTTTACGAGTTGTGTGAGAAACTGATATTTTAAATGATTGATATTTTTGTTGAATTTTCTTTGTTATCGTTGTTTTGCCAGCCCCAGAAGGAGATGATAAGATTACCATGATATTATTTGAATCATAACTCATAATAGTCTGAAGAAATGTAAAGATTTATTGATTAGTTTTGCTTTCAATAAATTTAATAGCATCTCCGACAGTTAAAATTTTTTCGGCTTCACTATCTGATATTTCAGAACCAAATTCTTCTTCAAAAGCCATTACCAATTCAACGGTATCTAAACTATCTGCACCCAAATCATCAATAAAACTTGCTTCTTCCGTAACTTTTTCTTCTTCTATACCTAAATGATCTGCGACTATTTTTTTAATTTTTGGTTTTATATCGTTTGACATTAATTACCTTTGTTGTGTTTATGATATTTTCTTATTTTCTTAATAGATTATTAGATAGAATTGTCAAGCCATATACATTCCACCATTAACATGAATGGTTTCACCATTAATATAATCAGCCAAATCTGATGCTAAAAAAGCTACACAATTTGATACGTCTTCGCCAGTACCTAAATCACCTGCAGGAATTCTGCTTATTAACTTTGCTTTGTACTCTTCAGGAATTTTATCGGTCATTTCTGTTTTTATAAAACCAGGTGAAACACAATTAATATTAATATTTTTTTTTGCATATTCTAAAGCTAAACTTTTGGAAAAGGCAACTATTCCAGCTTTTGACGCAGAGTAATTTGTTTGACCAAAATTTCCTGTATGTCCAACTATTGAAGTAATATTTATAATTTTTCCATATTTATTTTTAATCATCTTTTTAATTGCCGATTTACACATTAAAAAAGTTGAAGTTAAATTAATGTCTAAGACTTTTTTCCAATTTTCTTCGGTAAGTCGTATTGTTAAACTATCTAGGTTTATACCAGCATTGTTTATTAATACATCTAAGCCACCGAGTTTATTATTTGCTGATTCTATAAAAGATTCAATTTTAGAATGTTCACTTAAGTTAAATTTTTCAATTTGTAAATCGCTAAACTTGCTTTTTAAATTATTTAATTTTTCCTCTTTCGTGCCTGTTGCCAAAACAATGGATCCGCCTTCAACAAATTTTTTAACTAGGCTATTACCAATTCCTCCTGTAGCACCTGTAATAATAACTTTTTTATTTTTTAGATTCATCAACTGTTTTTTTCATATCATCTATTGAATTTATACTAAAGCAATTTATATTCTTTAATGTCCTTTTAACCATCCCAGATAAAACTTTTCCAGGCCCTATTTCAATAAAATTGGTAACATTTTCATTTGACATATTAATTATACTTTCTCTCCACCTTACTGTTGAACAGATTTGTTCAACTAATAATTTCTTAATATCCTCTGGATTGTTTTGTGGTTTTGAAGTCACATTACACACAACGCTAATATTAGGTTTTTTAAAATTAGTTAACTCAATTTTCTCTTTCATTATAGTTGCCGCAGGACTCATAAGAGAACAATGAAAAGGTGCGCTTACATTTAAAGGAATAAATTTTTTTTTATTTTCTTTTAAAATAATTTGTAAAGCATTTATACTTTCGATATCGCCACTTATAATTATCTGGCCTTCTGCATTGTCATTAGCAATTTCACAGACACCTTTTGTTTTTAATTCTTTAATCAAATTTTTAATTGCTTCTATTTTTGAACCTAGTACTGCAATCATACTGCCTTTACCTACTGGGACTGCTTCTTGCATTGATTTACCTCTTTCAAAAAGCAAAAATAAGGCATCGTTAAATTTTAGTGAATCAGCACAAACTAAAGCGCTATATTCTCCCAATGAGTGACCTGCAAAAAATTTTGTAGATTTAAAATCAAAGTTATATTCTTTTTTTAAGAACTGAAAAAATCGAATAACTAACCGTTAAAATTGCTGGCTGGGTATTTTGTGTTAATTTTAATTGATCTTCTGGACCTTCTAAAATTATCTTTGAAATTTTATAATTAAGTTTATCGTCTGCTTCTTTAAAGATTTTCTTTACAATCTCAAAATTATTGTAAAACTCTGATCCCATCCCTACAATTTGTGAGCCTTGGCCTGGAAAGAGTATAGCGTTCATATTTTTAGCATTTAATTATAGATAATTAGTATTGATATAAATATCTATTATAGTATAAAGCTTTTTTTACAATTATGAACTTAAAAGCTAACTAATTAACAATAATATTATTATGTCATTTTACGAAAATACTTTAGTTGCGAAGCAAGATTTGCCTGCATCTGAATTAAAAAAAATTAAAGAAAAATATAATGATCTTATCAACAATAATTCAGGCAAAGTGGTAAAAATTGAAGAATGGGGATTATTGAATCTTGCCACAAAAATAAGAAAATATAACAAGGGTTTTTATATCCACTATAAATTTGAAGGAAGTAAAAAAACTTTAAACGAATTAGATAAAAAAGTTAAAGTTGATAACTCAATAATTAGACATCTTTTAGTAAAATATAAAAAATTGGATACTAAAAGTGAATATTTTAAAAAAGATAAGTAAATGAAAAGAAAAGGAAAAAAATTTCAAAAAAACTCAAGCTCCTTAAACAAACTTAGTTTGTTTCAAAAATCTGAGGGAAGATTTAATAGATCATGCCCTTTGTCCGTTAAAAATGCACCGAAAATAGACTATAAAAATATTGGTCTATTAAAAAAATATATTTCAGAAAATGATAAGATATTATCCTCAAAAATTACTTCTGTATCAAGTGGTAAGCAAAAAAAATTGACTAAAGAAATTAAAAAAGCAAAAATTTTAGGACTTATATAATCATGGAACTTATACTTTTAGAAAACATAATGAATCTAGGAAATATTGGAGATAAAGTAGAGGTTAAACCAGGATACGGAAGGAATTTCCTTTTGAAAACTGGAAAAGCATTGAGGTTTAATAAAGAAAATTTAGAGTACGTTTCTAAAAAAAAGGATGAACTAAATAGAAAAAATCTTGAATTAAAGAAGAAATTAAAAGATACAGCTCAAATTATTAATAATAAATCTTTTATTTTTAACAAAGAAAGTAAAGAAAATGGTGAATTGTACGGTTCAATCAAGCCAAAAGAAATTTCCAATGCAATTTTGGAGAAAATGAAGGTAGAAATCAAACCTTCTCAAATAGTTTTAAAAAATGAGCTAAATAAAATTGGTAGCTACAAAGTTGATATAAACTTCCATACAGAGGTTTCCGCTCAAATTTCTATCAAAATAGATAAAGTTAAATCGTCTTAACTTTTCCACAGGCAAGCAAAAAAGTGTGTAACTTTTAACTTTAATTGTAGTTCACTCAAACTATTATCCTCATGTGGAAAAAATCAAATTAAAAGACAATAATTTAGATAAGAAACAACCTTCAAATATAGAAGCAGAACAAGCTTTACTAGGATCTATTTTAGTCAATAATGATATAATTGATGAAGTAGCAAATATTGTTAATCCTACAAGTTTTTACGACCCCGCTCATACTAAAATTTATGAAGTAATTGAAACTTTAAATAATAAAGGAATGATAGCGAACCCTATTACTTTAAAAAACTTCTTTGAAAAAGATAACATGTTAGATGAAGTCGGGGGAACAGAGTATTTAGTTAAATTGACAAGATTTTCAGGATCGACAAAACAAGCTACGGATTATGCAAAAGTAATTCATGAAATGTACCTAAGAAGAGAATTGGTTTTAATTTCTGATAATTTATCTTCAGAAACATTGAATGCAAAAGAACAAAGTGCAGAAAAAATAATTGAAAATACAGAAAAATCTCTATTTGATTTGGCTGAAAGAGGAAGTTTTTCTCAATCTTTTTTAAAATTTAATCAAGCTTTAGACCAAACTATAGAGATGGCCACTTTAGCCATGAAAAATGATAAAGGAATTGTAGGTGTGCCTACCGGTTTGACAGATCTGGATGAAAAACTAGGTGGACTACACAAATCAGATTTAATAATTTTGGCTGGCAGACCGTCAATGGGTAAAACAGCTTTAGCTACAAATATTGCTTATAACGCAGCCCAAAATATTTTAAATGGAGAAGAAAAATCTTCTGTGGCTTTCTTTTCTCTAGAAATGTCTTCAGAACAATTATCAACTAGAATTTTATCAGAACAAGCTAGAATCAGATCTGACGATATTAGGAGAGGAAAGGTTACGGAAGAAGAGATTAATCGTTATATCGAAACTTCAAGAAACATTTATAATCTCCCTCTTTTTATTGATGAAACACCTGCAATAACAATTGCAACATTAAGTAATAGAGCCAGAAGAATTAAAAGATTGTTTGGTGTTAGTTTAATAGTTGTGGATTACATACAATTAATGAGATCCAATTCAAATAAAAATGAAGGAAGAGTTCAAGAAATTTCTGAAATAACTCAAGGTTTAAAGGCTTTGGCTAAAGAACTTGGAGTGCCTATTCTAGCTTTGTCTCAACTATCTAGAGCTGTTGAACAAAGAGATGATAAAATACCTCAACTAGCTGATTTAAGAGAATCTGGTTCAATTGAACAAGATGCTGATGTAGTAATGTTTGTTTATAGAGAAGCTTATTATTTGGAGAGAAAACAACCTAAACTTGGTTCAATAGAACACGCTGAGTGGCAGTCTAAAATGAACGATGTTAATGGTCTTGCTGACATTATACTAGGTAAACAAAGACACGGGCCAACAGGTACAATTAAAGTTGAGTTTGAAGGAATTTATACAAAATTCAAAGATTTAAGCAAAAATTAGCCATAAATTTTATCTTTAGTTATCGTAAATTTAGGATATATCTGAAATATCTCTATGTTTGCTAGTATTTATAAAAAATTGGTTATAGATTTTTCTAAAGTAACTCTTATATTTTTGGCAATATTAATCGGCTTTTCTTTATATCATGCTAAAAATTTCAATTTAGATGCGTCATCTGACGCTCTCTTGCTTGAGGGAGATCCGGATCTTAAATATTTAAGAGAAGTTAATGAAACGTATGGTTCTAAAGACTTCCTGGTTTTAACTTATACTCCAGTTTCAAGTTTTACTGAAAAAGAAACTATTCTTAATCTTCAGTTATTAAAGTCTAAAATAGAAAAGTTAACTTGGGTTGATAGTGTTATTACGGTTATTGATGTTCCTCTTTTAAAAAGCACTGATGAAGGATTAATGGAAAGGTTAAAAAATTATAAAACTTTAGCCTATCCTGAAATAGACAGAAAAAGAGGATTTGATGAAATTATAAATAGTCCTATTTATAAAAATTACGTTATTAGCGAAGATGGTAAAACATCAGGGATTGTTGTTTATCTAAAAAAAGATGAAAGACTCGCTGAGTATATAAAAGTTAAAGATAAATATTTTAATCAATCTATTGAAACAGGTTTGTCTAAAAAAGAAAAAACAAATTATAAAAAATTTATCAATGAATACGAAGAATATAAAAATTTATACAATATAAGAAATCATCAAAATATAGCGGAAATAAGAGACGTGATTAGCAAATATGGAGAAAATGCTAAAATTCATCTAGGAGGTATTCCAATGATTGCTGATGATATGATGAGCTATATTAAAAGTGATATAGTTGTTTTTGGAATTGGGGTTTTCATTTTTATTATTTTAACACTCTGGTTTATTTTTAGAAATTTTAAATGGGTAATAATGCCTTTATTAGGATGTTCAACTTCAGTAATTATAATGATTGGTCTCTTAGGATTAATTGGATGGAAAGTAACTGTAATCTCATCAAACTTTATTGCTTTAATGCTGATTTTAAATATGGCAATGAATATCCATGTAACTGTTAGATTTTTACAATTAAAAAAAGAGTTTCCTCAATTCACAAAAGATGAAGCTGTTTTTGAGGCTAGTAAAAAAATGATGCTTCCAATTCTTTATACAGTTTTAACTACTATATGTGCTTTTTTATCCTTAGTGTTTAGCGGAATAAAACCAATAATAGATTTTGGGTGGATGATGACTTTAGGATTGATAGTTTCATTGTTAGTGACATTTTTATTATTACCTTCTTTATTAAGTTTATTTTCATCTAATGATGAGATAGATGTTAAAGACACAGAAAAATCCTTCATTACCTCGGCTTTAGGTTCTTTTGCTAAAAATAATAAAATTATAATTTTTGGGTCTGCCTTGCTAGTGATCTTATTTAGTATAATTGGAATATTTAAGCTGGAAGTTGAGAATAGTTTTATAAATTATTTTGATAAAGAAACAGAAATTTATAAAGGAATGAAAAAAATTGATGATGATCTAGGTGGTACTACTCCTTTAAATATAATTCTAAAATTTCCAGTCAAGAAAATAGAAATTAAGGAAGAAAGTGATGAATTTGATGATTGGGAAGAAGAAAATGATACCAATGAAGATAAAGCTAAATATTGGTTTACGAGAGATAAAATGAATAAAATTATTAAAGTTCATGATTATTTAGACTCTTTACCAGAAATCGGAAAGGTTTTATCATTTGCTTCAATTTTAAGAGTAGCTGAAGATTTAAATAATAAAGAACTACAAAGTTTAGAAATAGCAGTTTTATACAGCAAAATTCCTGAGACTATAAAAAAAGAAATTGTTACACCTTATATCTCAGTTGATAAAGATGAAGCTAGAATTAGCCTTAGAATTAAAGACTCCTTAGAAAATTTAAGAAGAAATGATTTAATCAAAAAAATTAATTCTGATATGAACTTAAAATTAGGTTTAGATAGAGAAGAGTACAAATTAGCAGGTGTTCTCATCTTGTTTAATAATTTATTGCAGAGTTTATTCAAATCTCAAATACTTACATTGGGAATAGTCATGCTCGGGATTTTTTTAATGTTTTTAGTTTTGTTCCGAAATATTGTTCTTGCTTCTATAGGTGTTGTTCCAAATTTTATAGCAGCTTTTTTTATTCTTGGTATTATTGGTTTGCTTGGTATTCCTTTAGACATGATGACCATAACTATAGCGGCTATTACAATAGGTATAGCAGTAGATAATAGTATTCATTATATTTACAGATTCAAAGAAGAATTTAAAAAAATTAATAACTACAATAAAACTCTTGATAGGTGTCATAGTACTGTTGGTATCGCGATTTTAAATACTTCGATAACTATTGTTTTTGGATTTTCAATTTTAGTTTTGTCAAATTTTATACCAACAATATATTTTGGTGTTTTTACAGGTATTGCAATGTTGCTAGCTATGATTTCAGTCTTAACTTTACTTCCCAAATTATTATTAGTTTATAAACCTTTTGGGGCTGAGAAGGCAAATTAAATAATGGGAGATTTTTCTAAAATTATATCAGGTATAAATATTTTTGATATTATTTTTTTAATTTTAATGATTTATTTTATAGTTCAATGTTTTTTAAAAGGTTTTTCTCTAAGCTTTATTTCTTTTATGAAATGGGTTTTCGCTTTGGTAGTAACTATAGTCTTAGTTCCTAAATTACAACCTTGGGTTAATAATTATATAGAGTCTGAGTTTATAAATAATTTTGGTATCGGAATTGCTGTATTTATTTGCACTATATTCATTACCATTGTTGCTGGAAAATCTTTAAGTAGAGCTGTTACTTGGACTGGAGTGGGATCTATAGATAAAACTTTTGGCTTATTATTTGGATTTTTTAAAGGTTATATTGTTTCGATCTGTTTGTTTTCTATATTAAATTGGTTTTATCCTTATCAAAATTGGGGTATATCAGCTGAAGATGCAATTTCATTTAATATAGTTAAAAAAGGAAGTGAAATACTTATAGAAGAATTTCCTTCAAATGAAGATTTCATAGATACAAAAGATAAAATTGAAAAAATTTAAATCAGATAAACTAAGAGAAGAGTGTGGTATATTTGGTATATCCAATCATGAAGATGCTTCGGCTTTGGTGGCTTTGGGTCTTCATGCCTTACAACATAGAGGCCAAGAAGGATGTGGAATAGTATCTTACGATGGAAAAAACTACCATTCAGAAAAAAGACAGGGTTTGGTTGGAGATAATTTTACTAAGAGCAATGTTATAAATAAACTGCCTGGTAAATTTGCCATAGGTCATAATCGATATTCTACAACTGGCGAAACTTCTTTAAGAAACATACAGCCATTTTTTGCCGATCTGCATATGGGCGGATTAAGTATTGCGCATAATGGCAACCTAACTAATGCATTAACTTTGAGAGAGTCCTTGGTCAAGGAAGGAGCCATTTTTAGAACTACGAGTGATACTGAAACAATTGTTCAACTAATTGCAAAATCAAAAAGAGATAAAATAGTAGATAAGTTAATAGATGCACTGTTTCAAATACAAGGAGGTTATTCCTTAGTGATAATGACAAATAAAAAATTGATAGGAGTAAGAGACCCTTTTGGTATAAGACCTTTAGTAGTAGGCAAATTAAAAGATTCATATATTCTAGCTTCAGAAACTTGTGCTTTAGACATTGTAGGTGCAAAATTTGTTAGAGAAGTAGAAAATGGCGAAATTATTGTAATTGAGAATAATGAAATAAGTAACATTAAACCCTTTCCTAAACAAAAGGCAAGACCATGTATATTTGAATATATTTATTTTGCTAGACCTGACAGTATTATTCAAGGAAAGTGTGCTTATGAATATCGGAAAAATTTTGGTTTACAGTTAGCAAAAGAAACAGATATAGAAGCTGATATTGTTGTTCCAGTACCAGACTCAGGTGTCCCAGCGGCTTTAGGTTATGCGGAATACTCGAAAAAAAAATTTGAACTAGGATTAATACGAAATCATTATGTCGGTAGAACATTTATTGAACCTTCTCAAAATATTAGAAGTTTAGGTGTTAAACTGAAATTGAGTCCAACTAAAAGTATTGTAAAAAATAAATCTATAATATTAATAGATGACTCTTTAGTGAGAGGAACAACATGCTATAAAATTGTAAAGATGCTTTATGAGTCTGGAGCTAAAGAAGTTCATGTTAGAATTGCATGTCCAGAAATAAAATTTCCTGATTTTTATGGGGTAGATATGCCAACTAAAGAAGAGCTGTTAGCTCATCAAAAAACTAATATAGAAATGTGTGAATATATAAAAGCTAAATCACTAAAATTTTTAAGTTTAGATGGCCTTTATGAAGCTTTAGAAAAAGGTAAAAGAAATAATTCTTACCCACAATTTAGCGATCATTATTTTACAGGCGAGTACCCAATCAAGCCTTCTGATAATCTAGGAGAACTAAAAATAACACAATTATCATTATTAAGCGGAAAATCTAATAATTAGTTTAAAACTATCAATTTATTATTTTTATTTAAAAATAAAATTGATTTATCAATAAATATTGGAAAAGTTCCTAATTTACTTTTAAGTTTTTCTATCTTTTCAATCTTTGCATTCTTATTAAAAGCTATCAAATATGAATTATTTAAAAATATAAGTAAATTATTATTTGCTATTGATAATGATTTAATACTTACTGATTTAGTTTTAGTATCCAAAAAATTAGCAATTTCTTTAGCTATATTTAGAGAAAAATTTATTTTTCCAGTATCTATGTTTATGCAAACTAACAGATTGTCTTTAGTAATAATAAATAAATTATTTCCGGAAAGCACTGGTTTAACAATTGATGTAATAGGTGATTTAAGAATGATTGAACCATTATTAAGATTCAATAAATATATATATGGATCAGTAGAAACTATGACCTTGTCTTTAGAAATTATAATAGGATTCGAGAAAAACAAATTTGTTGGATTTAAATCAAGAGAGAGCTTAAAATTTGAAAACCAATTAATTTGAGAGTTTTGAATATTAATTGAATAAAGAGATCCAAATGTATTTAAGTAAAGTAAAACATCGCTACCTAAAGCTAAGGAATTAACAAAACCACTTTTAATGGTTGTTTCTTCTGTAGGAATGAATTTTAATTGAGAACCATCAAATTTATTAAATATATAGAGTATATTATTTTGATCAGCTACTATAATTTTTTCTTCAAAGATTTTAATGTTAGATCTAAATGGTATCTTTAAATTTTTAGCCCATAATAATTTTTTATTTTTATAATTTAATGCATATAAATAACCTAGATTGTCTGAAGCATAAACGACATTTGCTTCTACTATTAAATTAAGATTTTTACGTATCTTTTTAAAATTTTTTTGATAAAAGTTGTACTTATAAGTTATTTCTTTTTTATCTACTGAGTAAAAAATTATATTACCTCTATCGTCTGCGGCGATAACATTTTCACCATCAAATAAAATCTTATCTTTTATATTATATCTGCTTATTTTTTTACTTTTAAAGATTATTTCATTTAAATTTTCATATCCAAAATTATTTGAATTATTTGATCCTTGATAAAATTCGTCAGTCCATTTATTACTTTTTTTTATTGAATCTAGTTTTAGATTTAAGTTTTTATTAGGAGCAATAATTTTATTAAAAGTTTTTTCTTTTGTATAAAGTGTCTCAAAATCCTTAAATCTATCTGTTTTTTTTAAATTTATTGTACTGCTGTTGTTCCAAATACCAGATTTGTTATCAAAAGAACAATGTGAAAATAAAATTATAGATATAAATATTATTATTTTTTTCATGCATTTTTTGTTTTGATAATATCTATATCTATTATTTTAAAACTTTGAAATTTCAGATGCAGTTTCCTTCCAAATTGAATTATCGGAAATAATTTCATTAAGTAATTTTTTTCCCTCAACATCTTTAGATATCTTTATTAAATATAAAGCTTTTTTTAATTTAACCAAGTTCTTTTGCTCTTTATCTATTTTTGTATTTTCAACAATATCAAAAAGTTTTAAAACTTCTTCGTTATTTTTTTCAAGATCGTTATCTATAATATTGTTTAAAGCCAATAATGAATAAAATTTGTTTTTACTAATTATAATTTCCTCATAAATATTTTTTGATTCTTCTTTTTTGTCAAGTGAAAGGTATATTCCTGCTTGAACAAATTTTTCTGAAATTTTTTCATTTTTTGACTTTTGATAATAGTTAAGATAATTGACTCCAATCACAATAAATATTGTTAAAGTTAAAATCGTTAAAAGAATATTTTTATTTTTTTTAACAGAATTTTCTACTCTTTCAAAAAAATCTATTTTTTCTTCATTTTCCATATAAAAAGTTTTTTTTGTTTGGAAATACTTTCGTTTTTATTTCTTTACTATATTTTTTTACAGCTTTTTCAATTATTGTATTTAGATTAGCGTATCTTTTAACAAACTTTGGATAAAATCCACTTAATCCAAGAATATCATCAGTTACTAAAATTTGTCCATCGCAATACGAAGAAGACCCTATTCCTATAGTTGGAATTTTTAATTTATTTGTAATTTCCTTTGCTACACTAGGGGTTACACATTCTAAAACTATAGAAAAAGCTCCAGCTTTTTCAATTGATATTGACTCTCTAATTAATCTTCTAGCTTCCTTTTGCTTTTTACCTTCAACTTTAAATCTACTTTTAAATTGGGGAGTATATCCTATATGACCCATTACAGGTATTTTAGCTTTTCTTATTTCTTTTATAATTTTGAAATTTTTATTGTTACTTTCTATTTTCACAGCATCACACTTTGTTTTTTTGAAAATTAATTTTGCATTTTTTTTTGCTTGGATAGGATTTTTGTAGGAACCTTTTGGCATATCAACAACTAGTAATGATTTTTTAATTCCTTTTCTGACACTAATGCTGTGCTGAATAATAGTATTAAGTGAAATTTTATGAGTATTTTTCATTCCATATAAAACATTTGCCATTGAGTCTCCTACTAAAGTCATATCACAGTATTTATCTATAATTTGAGCAATATTTTTTGAATATGCGGTTAAGCTTACAATTTTTATTTTATTTTTTTTTGCTAAAATTTTTTTTATTTTTTGAGACATTATTCCAACTCAATAGTGCTAGGTGGTTTTGAGGTTATATCATACACTACTCTATTAATGCCAGGTACTCCATTTACAATTTTATTTGAAATTTTATCCAAAAAATCCTTTGGAAAGCTAAAATAATCTGCTGTCATACCATCTTCGGAAACAACTGCTCTTAACAAACAAGTGTATTCATAAGTTCTTGAGTCTCCCATTACACCCACCGTTTTCATGGGTAATAAACCTGCATAAGCTTGCCAAATCTTATTGTAAAGTTTTTGCTTAATTAATTCATTTATATAAATGTGGTCTGCTTCTTGTAAGATTTTTATTTTTTGAGAGGTAATATTGCCTATTATTCTAATTGCTAATCCAGGACCTGGAAAAGGATGCTTGTTTCTTATGCTATCTTTTAATCCTATGGATTTCCCTAAAACTCTTACTTCATCTTTAAAAAATTCTTTTAAAGGTTCTATTAACTTCAAATTCATCTTTTTAGGCAATCCTCCAACATTGTGATGTGATTTGATTTTAGATGATTGACTTCCTGTAGCTGATCTACTTTCTATAATATCAGGATAAAGAGTTCCTTGTGCAAGATATTTGATGGATTTAAACTTTTTGGACTCTTTTTCAAAAATTTTGATAAATAAATTTCCTATAATTTTTCTTTTCTTCTCTGGATTATAAATATTTTTAAGTTTTTTCAAATATAATTTTGATGCGTCGATCAATTTTACATTTAGCTTATATTTGTTTTTAAATATATTATAAGAATCTTTAAATTCATTCTTTCTCATCAATCCTGTATCTACCATTATACAAATAAGATTTTTTTTAATAGCTTTATTGATTAGTAAAGCGACCACACTGCTATCTACACCGCCTGATAATGCACAAATTACCTTATCATTTTTAACAGTTTTTCTTATATCATCAATCAATCTATTTGCTTCGGAAGATACTTGCCATTTTTTTTTAATTTTACAGATAGAAAATAAAAAATTTTTAAAAATTTCTTTTCCATTTTCAGTATGCGTCACTTCTGGATGAAATTGTACTCCATATATTTTAACTTTAGAATTTTCTATAATTGTTAACTTTGAGTCTTTTGTTGATGCTATTACTTTAAACCCATTAGGTAATTTAGTTACTGCATCTTGGTGGCTCATCCAAACAGATTTGTTCTTGGTATTAAAAAAATTTTTGATAAGTAGAGACTTTCTCTTTTTATGAAGAATGGCTCTTCCAAATTCTCTTTTTTTTCTTAAAGATTTAATTGAACCTCCAAACAATTTTGCTATTAACTGAAGACCATAGCATATTCCAAGAATGGGTATTTTTTTCGAAAATATTTCTTTTGGAATTTTTAAATATTTTTTCTTTATTACAGTTGAAGGACCTCCCGATAAAACTATTCCTTTTATTTGTTTATAATCTTTAATTTTATAAAGATCGTTAATTGTTAAAATTTCTGAATAAACCCTTAAATCCCTTATTCTTCTTGCAATAAGTTTTGTAACTTGTGAACCAAAATCAATAATTATAATTTTTTCCTTCTGATCTTGGAGTCCCATTTATTTCTTGAGAGATTTTTCTATTTCAATTTTAAGAGTATTGCTTTTCTGACAATAGTCTTTACAAAAAAATGAGTAGTTTTTCTATTAATTTTTTACTTCCATCAAAATCCGATTCTTTTAATTTAAGTTGTGCTAAATTATATGTAGCTTCTTCATTTGTTGGATTAAGTAGTATAACTGTATTTAAATTTTTTTCTTCTAATTCTGTTTTTTCTTGTTTATTAAATATTTTTGAAAGATAAAGATAAGATTTTTCATTTTTTGGATTAAAAACTATATCTTGCTCGAATTTAAATTTCGCCTTATCAAGTTCTTTTTTTTCATAAAATGTTAATCCTTCATTAAAATAATTGGGGCCTGCTTGAAGGTTGTTAAAAAACAAAAATACAAAAAAAATAATTTGTAGTAATCTCATTGTTATAATTTAAAATTTAAAGTTGGCTCCATCATTTCTACACTATGTACCATGCTTTCGTAAAATCCAGCCTTTGTTATTTTAATGAATTTTGCATTTTTTTTAATATCTTTGAGCTTATTTGCTCCAACATATCCCATAGAAGATCTTAATCCTCCCTTCAATTGATATATAATTTTAGAGACATTTCCTTTGTATTCTACTCTACCATCAACTCCCTCCGGAACAAATTTTGATTTATCTTTATAATTTTTTTGAAAATATCTATTAGATGATCCTGCTGACATAGCTCCAATTGATCCCATTCCTCTGTACTTTTTATAAAATTTATTTTTAATTTTAAATTTTTTTCCTGGACTTTCCTCTGTTCCAGCAAATATAGATCCCATCATAATGGCATCAGCTCCTGCAGCTATAGCTTTGGCTATGTCTCCTGAGAATTTTATACCTCCATCAGAAATTATTTTTGTCTTTTTTCCTTTTAAAGCTTTATAAACTTCCATTATTGCAGAAATTTGTGGAACTCCTATGCCTGCTACCATTCTCGTAGTGCAGATAGATCCCGGTCCAATTCCAACTTTAATAATATCAGCCCCAGAATTATATAATCTCTTTGCTGCCTCAGCGGTAGCAATATTGCCTACACAAACTGGTATTTTATTATTTTTTCTTACCTTAGATAAAATATTTAAAACTTTTTTGCTATGACCATGAGCAGTATCAATTACAATTAAATCTACACCGCTGTCTACAAGAGATTTTGCTCTTTTTAAATCATCTGTGCTTGTTCCAATAGCAGCGCCAACAAACAAGTTTTTATTTTTAACTTTTCCTACCTCATTGCTTTGTCTTTTTATATCTAAATTTCTATGTATAATTCCTATTCCCCCAGATTTAGCGAGTGCTATGGCCATTGAAGATTCTGTAACGGTATCCATCGCAGAAGATAAGAACGGAGTTTTTAGTTTTATATTTTCAGTTAGATTTAACGAAATATCTGTTTCGGATGGTAAAATTTTTGAAAAGCGCGGAAGTAGTAATACATCATCAAAAGTTAATGCTTCTTTTATTGCTTCCATATACACTTATATACAATTTTTAAAAATTATAAAGTCCTTAATGTCACACAATGTAAATAAGTTTCTTTTGATTCGTTTCTACTAGCCTCAGGTTTAAAAAATTCTACTTTTTTAAACCTAGATTTTGCTAATTTTTTAACGTCTAGAAAGTCATCCCCCATAAATAATTTTGATACTAAGACCCCATTTGGCTTTAGAATTTTTGATGAAAACTCAATAACTTCAGCACATAAATGATTTGTTCGAATACAATCTAAAGATTTGTTTCCCGTTGTATTAGCTGCCATGTCCGAAATAACTACGTCCAATTTATCTTTAAAAAAATTAAATATTTTTTCTTTTGTGTTTTGTTCAAGAAAATCACATTGCAAAAATGAAACATTTTTTAGTTTATCCATCTTTTTTGTATCTAACGATAATATTTTACCAGTTCTAATAATTTTACTAGTAACTTGAGCCCATCCTCCAGGGTAAGCTCCTATATCTAATAATTTAGTATTATTTTTAATAAATTTATACTTATTGTTTAATTCAATTAATTTGAATGCAGACCGCGAGCGGAAACCTAAAGTTTTCGATTTTTTAAAAAATTGATCTCTGTGTTGTTTAATCTTCCAGCTATTACTTTTTTTTTTCTTTTTTGATTTTTTCATTATAAAACATCTTCATGCTCATCTTCTGATGTTTCTAAAGTCTCTTTTCTATTTCTGTTTTTATACATAATAAAACTAATAGGAATTGAAATTAAATAAGCTAGGCCAAAAATTAAAAGTGTTTGAAATGTATAATACAATAAAGAAATAAAAATTGTTCCAATTCCTAATAAAATAAAGGCTGTTGCTTTTGGAGAAATAGATATTTTTTTTAAAGATAGTGTTGGAACTTTGCTTACTAATAAAATAGCAATTAAAATTGCAAAATATGGTGTTAAGATTTTGATATCAAATTTAAAATTTAAATCTGCAAGTTCAAAAATCAATGGCATCAAAATAAGTATGCCTCCTGCAGGAGCAGGAACTCCTTCAAAATAATTACTTTTCCAAATATGCTTGCTATCGATTTTAGTTAAATTAAATCTTGCTAATCTTAAAACACAGCAGACCGAATAAATTAATGTAATTGCCCAACCTAATTTTCCATAATTGTTTAATTCCCAAAAATATAAAATAAAAATAGGAGCTATTCCAAAGCTTACAAAATCTGTTAATGAATCCAGCTCTTTTCCAAATTCTGATGTTCCTTTTATTAAACGAGCTATTCTTCCATCCAATGCATCAAGTATAGCGGCAAATAAAATAAAAATTACAGCTAAACTATAATTTCCATCAATTGAAAATTTTATTGAACTAATCCCAAGACATACTCCTCCTAAAGTTAATATATTAGGAAGTAAGTATCTAGTTTTTTTTGATGAAACTAATTTAAATTTTTTATTCTCTTGCATTATTCAGAAGCTATTAGGCTTTCTCCTGCTACTACGTTTTGTCCAACCTTGGCTAAAACTTTTTTATTATTAAAATAAATATCAACTCGACTGCCAAAACGTATCATACCAATTCTATCCCCTTGATTTAAATTTTGTCCTTGTTCAACTTCACAAACTATTCTTCTGGCAATTAAACCAGCTATTTGAACAATAATTATTTCTTCTCCAGATTTACTACATTTAATTTTATAATAATTTCTTTCATTTTCCTCGCTTGCCTTATCCAATGAAGCGTTTAAAAATTTTCCAGGTTTATAATTAATCTCTTCTACTGTTCCTGTTGTAGGTATTCTATTAACATGACAATTAAACACATTCATAAAAATACTTACTCTAGTGTAAGATTTATTTTCTAATTGTAATTCTAAAGGTCCAGTTTTTTCTGAAATATCTGTTATTAATCCGTCTGCTGGACTTACTAAAAAAGAATCATCATTAATAGGATGTCGTTCTGGGTCTCTAAAAAAATAATACACCCAAATAGTTATTAAAATCAAAATTAAGCCAAGAAATTTTGAAAAAAGTAAAACTATAAATGTAGCAATTATTGAAATAGCTAAAAATTTATAGCCTTCTTTGTGAATACTTGGAAAAATTGTATTAAACATAATTTTAAGTTTGCTAATTTTTTCTTAATATGTATAAAAATCTTGCTTAATCAATCTATATTTATTTTATGGCAAAAATTAAAGTCAAAAACCCAGTAGTAGAGCTAGATGGAGACGAAATGACTCGAATTATATGGTCGTTTATTAAGGATAAGCTCATTAAACCCTACTTGGAAATAGATCTTAAATACTACGATCTAGGTATGAAAAATAGAGACAAAACTAGTGATCAAGTGACAATTGATAGTGCTAAAGCAATCCAAAAATATGGAGCAGGAGTTAAATGCGCAACCATTACACCAGATGAAGCTCGTGTTAAAGAATTTAAATTAAAAAAAATGTGGAGATCCCCTAATGGGACAATTAGAAATATTGTTGGTGGAACAATTTTTAGAGAGCCAATAATTTGTAAAAATGTTCCAAGATTAGTCCCTCATTGGACCGATAGTGTAATAGTTGGAAGACACGCTTTTGGAGATCAATATAAGGCTACAGATTTTAAAGTTCCAGGAAAAGGAAAAATGACTGTGAAGTGGGAATCGGAAAATGGAGAGGATAAAATTGAACATGAAGTTTTTAATTTTGATGGCCCAGGTATTGCACTCTCCATGTATAATTTAGATAATTCTATTAAAGATTTTGCTAGAGCATGCATGAATTATGGTTTGGTAAGAAAATGGCCTGTTTACTTTTCGTCTAAAAATACAATTTTAAAAGCCTATGATGGAAGATTTAAAGATATTTTTGAAGAGGTTTTCCAAAAGGAATTTAAAATTAAATTTGATGAAGTAGGTATAACTTATGAACATAGATTAATTGATGACATGGTTGCTTGTGCTATGAAATGGAGTGGAAAATATATTTGGGCCTGTAAAAACTATGATGGAGATGTCCAATCTGACACTGTTGCTCAAGGATACGGCTCACTGGGATTAATGACTAGTGTTCTAAGAACTCCAGATGGGAAAATTGCTGAAGCTGAGGCAGCGCATGGGACTGTGACTAGGCATTATAGACAGCACCAAGCAGGTAAAGAAACTTCTACAAACCCTATTGCTTCTATCTTTGCTTGGACAAGAGGATTATCTCACAGAGGTAACCTTGATGGAAATCGGGACTTAATTAAATTTGCAGAATCTCTTGAAAAAGTTTGTATTGAAACTGTTGAAACAGGGTTTATGACTAAAGATTTAGCAGTATTAATTAGTAAAGAGCAAAAATATTTAACCACTAATCAATTTTTAGAAGCAATAGACTCGAATCTTAAAAAAAAACTTAACTAATTTTATCTGTAATTGCTTTAAATGCTTCTTTAATTTTATTTATATTTGTTCCTCCAGCTTGAGCAAAATCTTTTCTACCGCCACCACCTTTTCCTCCAAGGATTTCAGAGGCGATTTTCACAAACTCCACTGCATCGTATTTTGAAATAAGATCATTTGTAACACCAACAGCAACTCCGACTTTTTCATCCAAAGTAGAAATGCTTATTATTATACCTTTTTCAATATCTTTTTTTCCTTGGTCAATTACACTTCTCAATTCTTTTGGTGGAAAATCAATGAGAACTTGTTCTCTAATTATAAAATTATTAATCTTTTTGTCTTTTATTTTGTTTTTATTTTTATCTTTAATAACATTTTGAATTTTTAATTTTTCAAGTTGTTTATTTAGATTTTTTAAATTCTCAGCTAAATCTTTATTTTCACTTAAATCAGGCTCAACTTTAAAATTTAAGAGTTCTTTTTTAATTTTTTCTAACTGCTCTTTGGTTATTTTTTCTTTTAAATCTTTGTCTTGTTCTTGAGATTTTTCATACTCAGTAAGCTGCTTATCTCTGAGAGCCTCTACTCTTCTTACACCAGATGCTATTGAAGACTGACTAACAACTCTAAATTTTCCAACTTCTTTTGTATTTTTAACATGAGTTCCTCCACATAACTCAGTTGAAAAGAAACCATTAGCCTCTTTTCCCATAAATACTACTCTGACTTCTTCACCATATTTTTCTCCAAAGAGAGCTAAAGCCCCCATTTTTATTGCTTCTTTAGGTGTCATTATTCTTGTTTGTACGTCAGTCGAACTTTCTACTATTGCATTTACAACTTTATTTATTTTATTCATCTCTTCCTTTTCAATAGGTTTATTATGACTAAAATCGAACCTGAGTCTTTCAGGAGATACTAATGATCCTTTTTGAGTTACGTGTTTACCTAAAGTCCTTCGTAAAGACTCATGTAGCAAATGTGTTGCAGAATGATTTGCTTTGGAATTGTTTCTTTTTTCTACATCTATTTCTAGATTAAAACTTTGACCGATCTTTATAGAGCCCTTTTGAATTTTACCAGTGTGAACAAAAAGATCTCCCATTTTTTTTTGGGTGTCAGTTATATTGATTTTACAATCAGAATTAAACATTACTCCTTGATCGCCAACTTGGCCTCCTGACTCTCCATAAAAAGGCGTTTGATTTGTAATAATTTCTACCTGATCTCCAACGTTTGCTTTATCTACAAATTTATTATCTTTAGATATTTTTAATACAACGCCCTCCGCCTTATCAAACTCATAACCCAAAAATTCTGTTGGCTTTAGTTCCTCTCTAACTTTGAACCATTTTTCCTCTACTGATTTGTCCCCAGAGCCTTTCCAGTTAGCCCTAGCTACAGCTTTACTTTTTTCCATTTCTTCTTCAAATGCAACGTGGTCAACTTGAATATTTTTAGTTCTTAAAATATCTGCTGTTAAATCTATGGGAAAACCATAAGTATCATACAATTTAAAAGCTACTGAACCAGGTAATTTATTATTTTGAACTTTATTTAAATTTTCATCTAAAATTTTCATACCTCTTTCAAGTAGAGAGGAAAATTTCTCTTCTTCATTTTTTAAAGTTTCAACTATAAGATCTTTACCTATTTTTAATTCTGGGTAACTGTTTTGCATTTCACTAAGCAAAACATCAAAAAGTTTATAAAAAACAGGAGACTTACTTCCTAAAGAATGAGCATGCCTCATGCCTCTTCTCATTATTCTTCTTAGAACATACCCTCTACCTTCGTTAGAAGGTAATATTCCCTCCGCTATTAAGAAGCTGCTAGCTCTTAAATGATCAGAAATTACTCTATGGCTAGCAATAGTCTTGTTATCGACTGGAGCTTTTATAATATCTGATGAGGCTTCAATAATTTTTTTAAAATGATCAATATTATAATTATCATGAGTTCCTTGAAGAACGGCAGTCATTCTTTCAAGGCCCATTCCAGTATCTACTGAAGGTTTGGGTAAATCTATTCGTTTTTCTTTTGAAATTTGTTCGTATTGCATAAAAACGAGGTTCCATATTTCTATAAATCTATCTCCATCTTGATTGGCACTACCGGGTGGCCCTCCTTTAAGTTTATCTCCATGATCATAGAATATTTCAGAACATGGGCCGCATGGACCAGTGTCTCCCATCGACCAAAAGTTATCAGAAGTTGAAATTTTAATTATTTTATCTTCTCCTAATCCAGCAATCTTTTTCCATAATTCGAAAGAGTCTTCATCTTCATTAAAGACTGTAACTGAAAGCTTTTCTTTCGGTAACTCAAAATCTTTTGTTAATAATTTCCAAGCATGTTCTATTGCTTGTTCTTTAAAGTAATCGCCGAAAGAAAAATTTCCTAGCATTTCAAAAAATGTATGATGACGAGGGGTATAACCAACATTCTCTAAATCATTGTGTTTTCCTCCTGCTCTTACACATTTTTGGGATGTAGTAGCTCTTTTATATGGTCTTTTTTCTAAACCAGTGAACACATTTTTAAATTGAACCATTCCTGAATTAGTGAACATTAAGGTTGGATCATTATTTGGAACTAAATTGCTTGAGTCTACTATTTCGTGATTATTTTTCTTAAAATAATTAAGAAATTTTTTCCTTATATCAGTCAACAAAAATTGGCTCATATAATATTAAATACAGATATTTATAGGGTTGTCTATAAAGAGATTAGCCTGTTTTCTTCTTTTCGTTATCAACTACTAAGCAAATTTCTGATTTTGTTAAAAATCTTTCTCCAGTTCCATTATCCAAAGAAAACATTCCACCTATACCCTTAACAGCATCAATAGTGAGATCTGTATGTTTCCATTTTTCATATTGGTCTCCATTCATATAAAAAGGAACTCCTCCTATTTCACCTAGTTTAACGTCATTATCTCCTAGAGGAAATTCACCTTCTTTAAAACACATAGGTGCACTACCATCACAACATCCCCCTGACTGGTGAAACATTAATTTTTCACCATATTTTTCTTGAAGTTTGGATAATAAGCTTAAAGCCGAGTGAGTAGCAGACACTTTCATTTTTAATGTACGGCCCATGATTTAGAATCATGGGCCAGTATATATTATTGTTTAAAAGAATCCCAATTTCTTCTCAGCGTAAGAAACGTGTAAGTTCTTATTTTGTCTATAATGATTAAGCATCATTTTGTGAGTTTCTCTTCCCACTCCAGACTGTTTATAGCCTCCAAATGGTGAGTGAGCTGGATAAGCGTGATAACAATTTGTCCACACTATTCCGGCTTGTATTCCTCTGCCCATTCTGTGAGCTTTATTACCGTCTCTAGTCCATACTGCTGCTCCTAAACCATAAAGAGTATCATTAGCAATTTTTAATGCTTCTGCCTCATCTTTAAATTTTATTACAGATACAACAGGTCCGAAGATCTCTTCTTGAGAGATTCGCATGTCATTTTTAGCTTCAAAAATAGTCGGTTGAATATAATTTCCTTTTTCCAATCCACTATTAAGTTTAGCAACACTTCCTCCGGTTAGAACTTTAGCACCCTCTTTTTTACCGAGTTCAAGATAAGATTTAATCTTTTCCATCTGCTCTACAGACGCTTGGGCTCCAATCATTGTTTCCATTTTTAAAGGATTGTCTTGTTTTACAGCTTTAGTTCTTGCAATAGCTCTCTCCATGAATTTATCATAGATTGACTCTTGAATTAAAGCTCTGCTTGGACAAGTACAAACTTCACCTTGGTTAAGATTGAACATAACAAAACCTTCAATACATTTATCAAAAAAGTCATCATCTTTTTCCATGACATCTTCAAAGAAAATGTTTGGAGATTTTCCACCTAATTCCAATGTAATTGGAATTATGTTTTGTGCAGCGTACTGCATAATCAATCTTCCAGTAGTTGTTTCACCAGTAAAAGCAACTTTTGCAACTCTTTTAGAAGATGCTAAAGGTTTACCTGCTTCCAATCCAAAACCACTAACAATGTTAACCACCCCTGGAGGTAATAAATCTCCAATAAGTTCCATTAAAACATTAATAGACGCTGGTGTTTGTTCAGCTGGTTTTAATACAACACAGTTTCCTGCTGCAAGAGCTGGAGCTAATTTCCATGTTGCCATTAATAAAGGAAAGTTCCATGGAATAATCTGACCTACAACTCCTAAAGGTTCATGAAAGTTATAAGAGTATTGATTATTGCTTATTTCTGCAATTGATCCTTCCTCTGCTCTTATTACTCCGGCAAAGTATCTCCAATGATCAACTACCAAGGGCAAGTCTGCTGCCATACACTCCCTGATAGGCTTTCCATTATCTAAACATTCAGCTGTTGCTAATAAGTTTAGATTTTTTTCAATAACATCAGCTATTTTATTCAAAATGTTTGATCTAGTAGTGATGTCTGTCTTTCCCCATTCAGAGAAAGCTGCGTGAGCTGCGTCTAATGCAGCTTCTACGTCTTTTTCGTTCGATCGTGCGACTGAACAGATCTTCTCATTATTTATCGGGCTAACATTATCAAAATATTTGCCTGACTTGGGTTCTACAAATTTACCATTTATATAATTGCCGTATTTAGCTTTAAATGGAAATTTTACTTTTAAATGAGAGGTATCTAAGGCAGAAGACACTTTCGAGCTTTTTGCTTGTTGTGTGCTCATTTTCCCTCCTTGTTAACGAACACACTATTGAACTAAATATAGATTTAATTGTACACTAATTATTTTACAACCTGAGGTGTTACATACTAAATATTGATTGAGTCAATCAATAGTTGTTGTTTCATGGGAAACGGGAGAAAGTTTTCTCCCGTTTTAATTTAGATGGCAGAAGATTATTTATCTTCTTTTTCTTCGCTAATTTTTTCCTTTGATGAAGGGTTTCCTTCTAATTCTTTAGAAATTGCTGCTGCTTCGTCGCGAATAATTTTTTCAATTTCTGCAGCAACATTAGGATTTTTTTCTAAGTAGATTTTAGCATTTTCTCTACCTTGACCTATCTTTTCACCTTTATATGCATACCAAGCACCAGATTTTTCAACTACCCCTGCTTTTGCACCAAGATCAACAAGTTCTCCAACTTTGCTAATACCTTTTCCATACATCAAATCAAACTCAACAACTTTAAACGGTGGAGCTACTTTGTTTTTAATAACTTTAACTCTAGTTGAGTTTCCAATTATCTGATCTTTTTCTTTAATGGCTCCTATTCTTCTTATGTCCATTCTTACAGACGAATAGAATTTCAATGCGTTTCCACCAGATGTTGTTTCTGGATTTCCAAACATCACGCCAATTTTCATTCTAATTTGATTTATAAATATAACCATTGTGTTTGATTTAGAAACCGAACCAGTTAATTTTCTTAGAGCTTGACTCATAAGTCTAGATTGAAGGCCGACATGATGATCTCCCATTTCTCCTTCTAATTCAGCTTTTGGTGTCAATGCTGCAACAGAATCCACAACTAATACAGAAACAGAACCTGATTTAATTAATGTATCAGTTATTTCTAAAGCTTGTTCTCCTGTGTCCGGTTGTGAGATTAAAAGTTCTTCTGTTTTTACTCCAAGTTTTTTAGCATAAACAGGATCCATTGCATGTTCAGCATCAACAAAAGCACATATTCCTCCAGCTTTTTGTGCTTCCGCAACAACTTGCAATGCTAATGTTGTTTTACCAGATGACTCTGGTCCATATATCTCTATAATTCTTCCTTTTGGTAGGCCTCCTATTCCTAAAGCTAAATCTAAACTTAAAGATCCTGTGGAAATTGCCTCAACATCTAAAGCTTGTTGTTGGCCAAGTCTCATTACTGAGCCTTTTCCAAAATTTTGGTCTATTTGGCTAATAGCTGCCTCTAAAGACTTCTTTTTTTCCTTTAATTCTTGCTCTTTTTTGTTATCTGTCTTTACAACTTTTAAATTATTTTTAGTCATTTTTTATCCTTTTTTTTTTCGAATCGTTATAATAAATGTACACATTTTGTTCTTTTTTGCAAGAAGTATTAAAAAAGCCTTTAAAATAGTTATTTATAGAGACTTAATTGAGCTTTTAGCTAAAGTTCCCAGCTGAAAAGCTAGTTCAAATTTAGAAATAATAAAATCTCTTTCAGCTTTAGCAAATGCTATTCTTGCGTCTAAAAGCAGACTTCTGGATTGAATGACTTCGAGAGTAGTTCTTGTATTTCCAGAGTCATATTCAAGCGTAATTCCCTCATTAGCAATTTCAGCTGCTTTTAATTGAGCTTCAGTTGCTAAAAGTACGCTTTCTGAAGATTGATACTTTGACCATACATTAGTAGTCTCGGTAATAACTCTATTTTCAGCATCTTCTGATAAAAATAAAGATCTTTGTTTTTTTAGAGATGATTTTTTAATAGATGAAATATTTTCTCCTCCCTTTATTATTGGCCAAGTTATGGTTGCCTTTACAGTTTCCTGATCTAATTCATCAACTGTTGAGCTATAATCTTTATTTTCTGATTTAGAGTAATTAATTGAAGCTGATGGAGATAATTTTGCTTTTTCTATATTTAAATCTTTTTCTGCTATCTGATAGTCTAGTTTTGCAATTAACAAATCTGCGTTATTTAATTTAGCAATTTCTATAGCCTTCTGTAAGGAGCTTGGTAAGTCAATACCCACTCTTTGGTTTGTATTAATTAAACTAGGTGTTTTTTCTCTAATTATTCTCTCAAAATTTGTTTTTGAAGCTAGCAATTCTGTTTTGGCTTTAATTAAGTTTGCTTTAGCGCCTGCGAGGGAAGACTCTGACTGAGCTAAATCTGTTAAAGTAATTTCACCTTTTTGTAATCTAGCGCTATCTGACTCAACCTGTCTCTGAAATAAATTGACATTGGATAAATTAAATTCTTCATTTTTTGTTTTAAATATAAAATCAAAATACGCAGATATAGTATCTAAAATTGTTTGCTGTTCGGTTTGCTTAAGTTGTAAATCAGCTTGTTTAACTTCTAATTCGGATTTTTTTAAAGAGTTATAGCCTTTAAATCCTTGAAATAATTTTTGATCTATAGATAAAGTTTTTGTTTCTGTATCTAGATTCGTGTCAGATAAATTAGATCCACTTTGGTCAGTTCTATTTGTTGACTCTGAGCTACTTTGATCTCCTGATAATGAGATGCTTGGCAAAAATTCACTTCTTGAAATATTTATATTTTCTTTAATAGATTTCTGATTTTTTCTTTCAGCATTTAATTTTAGATTATTTTTTAATGCAGCATCAATAAAAAATTGAAGATGATCTTTAGCTGATGCTGAGCTAAAAAAAAAGATTATTAGGAATGTGTTGAAAAGAAATTTCATTTATCTATAAAAATTCATCTTTTTTGATCTATGTTTTTCATCTAAAAAAATAGTTAAGTCGGATATATTAGAAAAATCTTTCATCATGTGTTTCGTTATTCTCTCATAAAACATAATAAATTCTCTTATTTTAGATTTTGACATAGTCTTTTTATTTTTTGATGTCAATTTCAATTTTTGTTCCTGTTGTAAACGCCATTGAAATATATGGTTAAAGCTGGGCGCTTTTAAATAAACTAATTTATCCATTTTATTAAAAAGTTTTTTATAATTGTTTTTCAATTGATTGTTTACTTTTTTTCTCCATTTTAGATTAGTATCATATTTTTTTTCAATAAAGTTCAAGGGTTTTTTAAGATCTCTATCTTTCTGATGTCTTGCTCCTATACACCATCCTTCAAAAATAATGACTTGGGGGGCTTTTTTGACTCTTGTCCATTTAGATTTTTTAAATCTATCATCTATCGATTTATCAAATTTGGGAATGAGAACCGGTTTAAAAACTTTTTTTTTAAGACTCTTAAAAGTTTTACTTATTAAATTAATGTCATGTGTTCCTGGAACACCTCTTGTTAAAAATAAAGGATGAGTATTTTTAGACATTTTGTTTCTTTCAGCTTTAGTTTTATAAAAATCATCTATCGAAAATACACATAGTTCTAAACCATATTTTTTCTTTAAAATAAATTTCAAAATTCCAGTTATAGTGCTTTTTCCTGCTCCCTGCCCTCCTGACAATCCAATAATTTTGATTTTACTATCTTTTTTATATGTTGAATAAATCCATTTAGAAAGAGGTAAATAAAATGTGTTTAATTTGCCTACTTTATCTATTAAGGGTTTGCCAGCGACTTCCTTTTTTTTTAAAAATTTTAAATATATTTTTTTAATATTATAATAATCAGAGCTTTTAAAATTCATTGTAATTATTTTTTATCTAAAGGATGGTTTTGTCCGTCTGCAACGTTTATATTCTCTAACTTAAAAGTGTCTATATTTTCTAAACACCCTAAATTGAAACCTGTTAATGCTGGATTAATTCTTGGATGGTGATGGGTATAAATTCCACATATAGAACAAAAGTAGTGTTTTGCGACTTTTGTATAAAATTCATAGAGGGATAATTTATCCTCACCTTTAGTAATTTTAAAATCTTCATTTTTTACAATAGACATTATCGCACCTTTTCTTTTACAAATAGAACAATTACATCTAAGAATTTTTTCTAGTTTATTAGAAATATTTATTTCAGCCTCCACAGCTCCACAATGACAGGTTAGTTTTTTCATAAATTTCTCCTTTTTTATAAGTAAAGAAATGCATAATTTCTCTTTTCAATAGTGTCCACATTTAAGGAGAATAAATAAATAGATGTTCTCCTTTTGATTCCTCTTTGACTCCTTTAGAGACTCTATATACAACCCTTTAGTGTGTGATCTCAGTCTCATTTAATATGTTGTCATTGCTTTCGATCAAAGCTTTCTCGTTTTCTCTCAAGGAAACAATAAAAATCAGTAAATTAAAAAGTACGATCAAAATTTGAATGTTCATTACAATTGAGCCTAATGACTTAATCAAAAAAGACAATATTATAATAATAAAAGTTGATCTCAAAAAAACTTTATATTTAAAAACCGCAATTATAGAAAATGAATGAATGACAAGGTTTAAAAGAGACATTTTTGAGGGACCAAAATATCTCATACCTCTAGTTGAGTCGACCTCATTTAAATTTGATAAATTTTTTTTTATACACCCTGAAAAGCTACTCCATAAACTAGCTTTATCTGAAATAATCGTAACATCTTGTCGAGTCAAACAACTATAGTTACCGAAATTAATTTTTTCTCCTGTAAAAATAAAAGTAATCAATTTATGAATTTTATATAAAGTTTGGAATATCAAACCTTCTGATCTCTTTACTCTTTTAGCGACAACTGAGTTCCCTGGATTTTTAGTTATTTTATTAATCAAATCTTTTATTTCTACTGGTCTGTCTTCTCCATCACTATCCATAATAATTACATAGTCATAGTTCTCTTTTGAGTTAATATACCTTAAGCCAAGAGCATTACATCTTGCGTGTCCTCTATTTTTTTTCATATTTATAATTTTTAACGAATTAAAATTTTTTGGTTTAAAGATTGTTGGTTTTTCTACTGAAGAACAATCGTTTACAACAATGCATTTAAATTGATAACCTTTAATGTTGTTGATGACAGAATTTATTTCTTCTAGTAGCTTAACAAGAGACTCCCAGTCATTATAAACAGGCATTAATAGAATAATTTTTTTCATTTTTGACCTATCATACAATATCCAACTGGTCTAATTACACCAAATACTCCTGGACAAACTTTTTTAAGAACCTGAGGATTGCCAGTATAAATTACTCCTTCGTTAGAACTTAGATCTATAATGCTATTCTCTAAAGTTAAGTTCCATTGAGGCCTAGATCTCAAATGGTAAGATAAATTTCCTGCAAACCATTCGTCACCAACAACGATTTTTATTTCATTTTTAAAATTGTTGTCCCATTTATTTTGAACTAAACGTGCTATTTCCCTACCAGGGTAATCAGTTCTTTTGTCAGTTTTTGAGATTGATATAAATAAATACGTAACTGGAGAAAAAATAAATAAAGCCAAAAATAAAATAAAAAATTTATTAATCTTTTTTAAATCAATTTTTTTTTGAAACAAAAAAACAAATAAAACTCCAAAAAATAAATAAAAAGGTGTCATCCACATTGTTCTAATTTTAACACCCATTATTAAAGAAGTAAGAAATATCAAAATTATCGGAAGAAGACTGATGCAGATTAAAAATAATAATCTCTGATCTCTAAAGTTAAGTTTAGTTTTAAATTTAGACAATAAAAATAAACACATTGCAAAAAAAGGTAAAAGTATTCCTATTTGTTTTGTAAAAAATATAACTGGAAGTAAAAAATGATTTAAGAAACTTTGATCTCCTGCTCCCGCTCTATCAAGACCATAAGTAATAGTAATATAATTGTTCTCTGTTAACCAGATTAAGTGTGGAAATAAAATTATGAAAAAAGGTATTAAAGCGACTAAACTTTTTAAATTGATTTTTTTTTTGCTAATCTTATAACAAAGAAATAATGCTATTGCGATTAGCAGGTAGATGAATAAGTATTTTGTTAAAACACCTAAACCAGCAAATAATCCTAGTAACAACCAGTCCAAAATTTTATTTTCTTTAAATCCTTTCCAGGCATAAAAAACTGAGAGGGCCCAAAAAGGTAGCTGACAAACATTCACGTTAAACTCCGGGCTAGTAAAATTATAAAAATAAATTCCTTCTAGAAGAAATATTGAAATCAAACTGTAAACTTGATTTTGAAAAAATTCTTTCGCAAATATCCAAATAATAAAAAAAGTTGATACAACAAAAATCTGACTTAAAAAATAATATGCCCAATCTTTATTACCAAATATTTGAAAAAAAAACTCTAGAATAAAAGCAACTAAAGGCGGATGTTTATTAAAACCCCATTCTAAATTGCTTCCCCATGCCAAATGCTCAATAGTATCTAGTGGCAGATTAACATTTGATAAAGCTGGAATTAGAGTCCAAACAATTAAATGAATGGATAGAAAGGTTAAAAAAACCATATTTATATTTTTTTTTACAATCATTTAATGAAATTAATACAATTTTTAAGCTATTGACACGATTAAATTCAAACATATACTCCCTCGGATTTAAAAATGCTTAAAAAGAAAACAGTTAAAAAAAAGTACGTTCCCAATTCTAAAGAAAAGTATATGTGTTCTAAGCATAAAAAATACTTTACTGAAGAATTGATTAAATGGAAGAAAGAAATTGTTAAATCAAATAATCTAGGAAATTTATTAAATTCTTCTGATGACAATGTTTCGTCTGCAGATATAGTAGACCAAGCATCGTCTTATACTGATAAATCTGTAGAGATGAAAGCTCTGAATCGAAGCAGAAAACTAATTTCTAAAATAAATTCTGCTTTACAAAGATTAAAAGATGGAACTTATGGTTACTGCCAAGAAACTAGTGAGCCAATCGGTTTGAAAAGATTAATAGCTAGACCAGTGGCTACTCTTTCAATTGAAGCTCAAGAAAAACATGAAAGAGACGAAAAAATTTTTGTTGAAGATTAAGCTTTAGGAATAACCTCTCCTTTTTTTAATAAATCATATCCTTTTTTAACAGCTTCTCTTTTTGAGATTTCTTCATACCATCGACTAAGATTTATAAATTTTTTTAAACCGATATCGTGCCATTCATGTCTAGCTATCCAAGGAAAAGTTGCAATATCAGCTATGGTATAATTTCCTCCAGCTAAAAATTCTGAGGCAGATAGTCTTTCATCTAATTCTTCATAAATTTTCTTGGCCATTTTGAAATATCTCTGTTCACCAAATTCACTTTTTCCAGGATTATAATGATGAAATTGATGATGTTGTCCTAATAAAGGTCCAACATAAGCCATCTGACCCATTAACCATTGATTTATAGTTGTTCTTTCATCTTGATCGTAAAATTTTCCACTTTTTTCTCCAAGATAAATTAGAATTGCTCCTGACTCAAAAAGACTTTTTTTGGCATCATGATCAATTATTACTGGAATTTTTCTAAATGGACTTAACTTTATAAAATCTGGATTAAATTGTTCATCTTTATTGATGTTTATTTTTTTTACTTTATATTTAAAATTAATTTCTTCTAACATAATTGATATTTTTTTACCATTTGGTGTATTGGCAGTTAGAAGCTCAATCATTTTTTTCCAAGTCTATCCTTAATAGTTTTAGAGGAAGTGGTAAATTCAAATTTATACTTTTCATTTGGCCTTGCTCTTTTAAAACATTCAACTGAAGCTAAAGCAACTTCATGAAAACCTGATAAAATCAATTTTAACTTACCCGGATATGAACAAATATCTCCTACGGCAAATATACCTTTTTTATTTGTTTCAAAATTTTTAGGATTTACTTGAATAGTTTTTTTATTCATATTAAGACCCCATTCGGCTATCGGACCAAGTTTCATGATTAATCCAAAGAAACTTAAGATTATATCTGTATTAATTTTTTCAATTTTTCCGTTATCAAATTTAATAGTAATAGATCTTATATTTTTATCACCTTCTATAGCCTCTAATTGACAAGGTGTTTTAATTATAATTTTGCCATCTTTCTCTAATTTTTTTATCTCAGATAAAGTATGAGGAGCTCCCCTAAATTCATCTCTTCTATGTATTAAATTGATTTTTGAAAACTTTGATAGTTCAAGTGCCCAGTCTAAAGCTGAGTCACCTCCTCCAAAAATTGAGATATTTTTACTTTTAAAATCTTCTTTATTTCTTACTGAATAAAATACAGATCTGCCTTCAAATTTTTCAGCTTCTTTAAGGGACAACTTTCTTGGCTCAAAAGAACCTACGCCACCTGCTATTATAATGTTCGGAGCGAAAAACTGATTATCTTTATTTGTTTTAATAATCCAGTTTTCTTTATCCTGAGTTACTTCTTCCACTCTTTCATTGAAAAACATCTTAGTTTTAAAGGGTTTAATTTGGCTTAATAGTTGTTTGGTTAATTCTTCTCCGGTGCATTCAGGCACAGCGGGAATGTCATAAATTGGTTTGTCAGGATAAAGTTCGATACATTGTCCCCCTGCTTTATCTAAATTATCAATAACTACTGCATTGAGTCCCTTAATTCCTAATTGATGAACAGCAAATAACCCAACTGGTCCAGCTCCAATAATGATAGTATCTGTTTTTATCATTAAGATTGTTTTTCAGGTGTTGTTACTTCAAGTCCATCTAATTCATCAGAGACTATTAATTGACAACTAAGTCTACTATTTTTTTTTGGTTCAAAAGCCATGTCAATCATATCAACTTCTCCCTCTTCTGCTTTAGGTAATTTATTAAACCATTTTTCTTCGACATAAACATGGCAGGTTGCACAAGCCATACCACCCCCACAATCAGCATCAATGCCAGGAACATTGTTTTGTATAGCTCCTTCCATTACTGTAAGTCCATTTTCGACTTCAATGGTTTTGGAGTTTCCTTGATTATCTTTATAAGTAATTTTAGGCATATAATTTTATATCAATATAAGTATCTAAAAAAAAAGGGCAAGTATGTAAAACATACTCGCCCTTTTAAAAGTTTATAATCTATTATCTAGATGATAATCTTGTGTTTTGCATTGCTGCTGCCCAGATAACTAGACCGAAAGCGATCTTGTTAATAAAGTCAGCTAAGTTATAAATGATATTCAATGCATTTGCATCTACGCCACCAGTTAGGTAACCAAATACATATCCTAAAGGATATATCGCCCAACCAATAGTTACGATTATTCTCATTGCACTGAAAGCAGTAGTCATTGCTCTGTTTCCAGTTTTAGCAGCCATTGTTCCTGCTTCACCTGAGAATATTTCAAACAAGATATAAATCCATCCCGCCATTCCGATTACGAAACCTACAAATGGTTGAATGTAACCTGCTTCACCTAAGTATCCACCGATTAACATTACTAATGAACCAATCAATAGTTTCCAGAATATTGAACTTGGCACTTTTCTTACAGCTGCCAAGATTAGATAGAATTCTACCATTTGAAGTGGAACAGTAATTAACCAGTCAATATATCTGTATACTGTTGGCGTATCACCTGTCGTCACCCAAACTTCTCTCATATACATATAGTGAACAAACGCAACACCAGTAACTAGTCCAGCTACTGAAATTGATGTTCTCCATGATGCTGCTACAGTTCCTCTTTCAGCGAAAAAGAATACAGTAGTTGCAATCATACCCATAGATACGAGCCAAAACGATATACCAACGAAATCATCCGTTGCTAACATCGCAGTCGCTGCATTAGCTGAGCTAGTAATACCTAAAAAGGCAACTGCCGCTAAAGCAAATAGA
>CACFVE010000009.1 GCA_902569735.1 uncultured Pelagibacteraceae bacterium
TAATTATACAATTGCTTTTTATTTTACTTTTCTCTGTACTTTACTTGGTCTAGCTTCAATATTTTTTGTAGAATGGAAGATGCCAACATTAATTGACTTGATAATTTTTATAGTAATGGGTTTGTGCGGAAGCATAGCAAATCTTCTATTAACTCAAAGTTATAGATTAGCTGAAGCTTCCTTAGTCACACCTATAAAATACTTAAGCTTAGTATTTGCAATTGTGTTTGGATTCTTAATCTGGACTGAAGTTCCTAAGATTCTAACTTTGTTTGGAGCATTATTGGTCATCGCAAGTTCTTTAATAATATTTGTTAGAGAGTCCCAGCTTAAAAAACAAATAATTAATCCACGGGCATGAGAAAACCGAGTTATTGGAATAAGGCAAAAGCTTTTTTGTCTAAAAAAGATAAGGTAATGAAAAAATTAATCAATAATTATAAAGATGGGGCTCTCATAACAAGAAACGATGTTTTTTATTCACTATGTAAAAGTATAATAGGTCAACAAATAAGTGTTGCAGCAGCTAACTCTGTTTTTTTAAAATTTGAAAAAAGCTGCAATGGTAAAATTAATGCAAAAATTGTTAATAGATTATCAACTCAAAATCTTAAAAGATGTGGTTTGAGTAGACAAAAAATAAGGGGCATTAAAGACTTAGCCAAAAAAATAATCAATAAAGAATTTAAACCTCATTTAATTAAAAGAATGAATGACGAAGAGGCAATTTTATATTTATCTGAACTAAGACAAATAGGAAGATGGTCAGCTGAAATGATTTTATTATTTACTTTTAATAGATCAAATATTTGGCCTTTACAGGATATTGGTCTTTTACGAGCTATATCAAATAATTATAATAAGAAATATTTCCCTCCAAAAAGTTTTTTAGATAAACTTTATAAAAAATTTACTCCTTATTGTTCTGTAGCAACATGGTATCTTTGGAGATCAATAGATAGTGAGCCTATCCAATATTAACTACCTTCTACTATCTGGTGATGTCTTACAACATGTCCTTTAAGAATATCATGTGCTTCTTGATATTCTGCAGAATCATAACACTCTATAGCAGTGTTATAATCATGAAATTCAACTACAGCTGTTCTAGGAGATTCAATTCCATCATTTGTTCTATTTTTTCCACCTCTAACCAGAAATTTTCCAGAAAATTTTTCTACTGCCGGCCTAGCTTTAACTGCATATTCCTTTAATTTTTCCATATTATCAATCTTTTCATATATACACACCCAATAAGCTTTCATTTACAACTCCTCTAAAATCATTTATTTTTTTCTATGGCAGACAAACTTATCATAGACTGGAAAGAGTATAATCTAATTGTGGAAAAGTTAGCAATTCAAATCCATAAAAGTGGTTATAAACCAGATTTATTAATTGGAATTGCAAGAGGAGGTTTACCTATCACTGATGTATTAAGCAGAATATTTAAATTAAAATGTGCTTATCTAGCGGTGGAGTCTTATTCAGGCAAAGGAATTGAAGATCAGCAAGGAGAATTAGTATTTTCTCGAGAGATGAGTTCTACAGTTCAAAAAATGAAAGGAAACATTCTTTTATGTGATGATTTGTCAGATACTGGAGTTACATTAAATAAAAGTATTCTTTGGTTGA
Organism: uncultured Pelagibacteraceae bacterium; assembly: GCA_902569735.1. Taxonomy (GTDB): domain Bacteria; phylum Pseudomonadota; class Alphaproteobacteria; order Pelagibacterales; family Pelagibacteraceae; genus Pelagilacustribacter. The sequence continues at coordinate 1,636 of CACFVE010000009.1, forward strand.
ATAATTATCCTCCTTTAAAAGGAAATATAAAGAATATTAAAACAGCTGTTTTGTGGAAAAAGAAAGACTCTACTTTTGAACCAGATTTTTGTGCTCAAAAATTAAATAGCAATCCGTGGATAGTCCAGCCTTTTGAGCGTTATGAAGAAATAAAAATAGATGATTTAATTAAAAAACACAAAAATTAAGGGCCAGCTTTCGCTAGCCCTTCAATTTTTTTAAGCTACATAAAAACTTAAAACACTTAACACTGCAATAACCCAAATAGCTGGAGATGTTTTTGAAAACTTTCCAGTTAGTATTTTAATTAAAGCGTAAGCAATAAATGCTAAAGCAATCCCGTTGCTAATACTATAAGTGAGCGGCATAGTAATCATAGCCAAAACAGCTGGAGCTGACTCTGCTATATCATCCCACTCGATGTCTGTGATGTTTCTAACAAACAGTACAGCTACGTATACTAAAGCAGCACCATCAATTTCTTTCGGTAAACTAGTTGCTAATGGCGCAAAGAATAAGCAAGCGAGGAATAATATTCCTATAACTAAAGAAGTCATTCCTGTTCGGCCACCAGCTTTAACTCCCGCACCAGACTCAACATAACTTGTGACAGTTGAAGTTCCCATGAAAGCACCAGCAACTGATCCTACACTGTCAGAAAGCATTGCTTTGTTAATATCTTGAACTTTACCTTTTTTATCTACTTTACCAGCTACATTCGCAACCGAAGTTAATGTCCCTGCAGTGTCAAAGAAATCGATAAATAATAAAGTAAATATTACTGTAGACATGCTAGCTGTTAAAGCAGCCTTTAGATCAAAAGCAAAAAGATAAGTCATTGGAGGAATAGATCCTACAACACCATTAAATTTAGCTAAACCTGTGCCCCAAGCTATAATACTAAATACAAGAATACCAATTATTATATTACCTTTAACTTTCATTTTTTCTAAAACAACCATTACTACAAAAGCCAAGCATCCAAGAAGAACTAATGGGTTTTTAATATCTCCAATCGTAACAAGTGTTACTGGATGATCTCCAACCACACCCATTATCTCTAGTCCTATAATTGCCAAAAATAATCCAATACCCGCACCTATTCCAAGTTTCAAACTTCTAGGTATTGAATTAATTAGCCATGCTCTAATTGGTGTTAATGAAATAATTAAAAATAATACACCAGCTACCAACACTGCACCAAGTGCTGCTTGAGGCGTATAACCCATACTACCAACTACTCCAAAAGCAACAAAAGCATTAATTCCCATTCCAGGAGCTAATCCTACAGGCCATGTCTTTCCATAAAATGCCATTATGAAACATGCCAGAGCCGTTGCTAGTATTGTTGCAGTAAAAACTGCTCCAAAGTCAAAGAACCCTTTTTCAGGTCCTGCAAATTCACCAGAGAGAATAAAAGGATTTAAAAACATAATATATGCCATCGTAAGAAAAGTGGTTACCCCGGCAATTACTTCTGTTTTAAAATTTGTTTTATGCTTTCTGTATTCAAAATATTTTTCCATCATAATAATTCTACCTCCGTTGAATCTTGAATACTCCGATTCGACGAAAAAATCCCTTAAAAGTTAGGTTTTTTGACATTTTACAACCTATAGGTAATATTTCTGTTTATAAGTTTAAGGTATAAAATGAAATGATTGTTATGACTAAAAAAAAATTTGTTTTTTTAATTATATTTACTTTTTTAACTTCTCTGACCGCTTGTCAGACCGTTTCTAAAAAAATAGATGAAAAAACAATGGAAGAAGAAAGAGAATTGAGCAAGTGGCTAAACAAATCCGAGTCAGAGCTGAAAATTGTTTATGGACAGCCTGACAAAATAGAATTTTTAGAATCAAGAAATAGAAATTACATTTACATTGATGAGAAATTCAAGATTAAATGTGAAAGAAAATTTGAAATAAATCCAAAAAATACAATAATAGGATTTAGTAGCAAAAATTGTTTTTAGGAATTCTTAGTCATAAATTTTAGCAGTCTTTAAAATAAAACTATATTCCTCAGCTAACTCAGTTATTGCATTATCACGTCCACTCATACCTCCATGACCAGCTGCTTCCATTTTACATTTTAACAGTTGAGGATTTTCATCAGTCTTAACATCCCTTAGTTTTGCAATATATTTAATAGGTTCGCTATACAAAACTCTATTATCAAAAAGAGAAGTAGTTATCAGCATTGATGGGTAATTTTTTTTATCTAAATTATTATAAGGAGAATAAGATAAAATATATTCGAAATATTCTTTACTATTAATCGGGTTACCCCACAACTCCCATTCTGAAGGGGTGAGTGGAAGTTTTTTGTTTAACATAGTAGTCATTGTATCAACGAAAGGCACTAGTAATAACATAGAAAAAAATAAATCAGGCGCCATATTGGCTAGCGCACCTCCAGTTAATCCACCTGCGGAACCACCATAAAAACATATACCACCTTTGTAAGTATATTTTTGATTGATTAAATGGTTGGCACAAGCGATATAATCTAAAAAAGTATTTTTCTTTAATTTTTTTTTCCCTTCCTCATGCCAAACATCTCCAAGATCTCCTCCACCTCTTATATGTGCGATCGCAAACGTAATTCCTCGATCTACTAAACAAAATCTGGAGACACTAAATGATGGAGATATACTATGTTTATAGGCTCCATAAGCATAAAGTAAAATTTTAGATTTTCCATCTTTTTTAGAATTCTTTAATCGTAATAAGCTAATTGGTATCATTCTACCATCGTGGGATTTAGCTTTTATTCTTTCAATAACGTATTTATCAGGATTATGACCTGAAGGTATCTCAACTTCTTTAACAAGTTTTTTTTCTTTTGTTAAAATATCATATTCATAAATTTTACTTTGTGTCTTCATGCTTTCCCAGCTCACTCTAATTTTAGAAGTGTTTCTATCTCTCTGCATTAAGGAAACCCCAGGACAACCTATTGTTTCGTTTGATATTTTTATTTCCTCTTCCTCATTCGTTTTAATGTTTCTTACAAATAGTTTAGGAATAGCATCTGCTTTTTCACCTCGAACAATAAAATCATCAAGAAATTCTAAACTACCAATGACAGTTTCTTTCTTTGCAGGAATAAATTCTTCTAATTTATCAATATTTTCGATTTTACATCTAAGAATTTTATAATCCCTAGCATCTTTATTTGTTTGTATGTAAAAATATTCTTTCCAAGAATCTAAAGAATAACGAACATCTTTTTCTCTTTTTTGGAATAAAACTGGTTTTATAAATTTTGTATCTGAAGGAAAAAAATATTCTTCTGTAGTAATATGGTCTGAGGTTGAAATTATGAAAAATTTTTCATCCGAAGATAAACTTATACCGCAAGTGAAAGTTTCATCCTTTTCTTCAAATATTAATTCATCAGTGTTTACTGGAGCTCCAATTATATGTTTATAAATTTGTCTAGGTCTGTGAAATTGATCTAGTTTTGAATAAAAAAAGCTTTTGCCATCTAAAGACCAAGTTATACTTCCACTGGTATTTTCAATAACGTCTTTTTTATTTTTGTTATCATCTAAATCTCTTAAATAAATTGTGTAGTATTCTGATCCCTTGAGATCTAGAGAATAAGCCAAAAATTTATCACAATGAGAAACACTTATACTGCCTAAACCAAAATATTCTGAACCACATTTTTTCTTTTCAAGATCTCCATCAAAATAAATTTCTTCTGGTTTTGAGCCGTCTATAATTTGTCTCACATTTTTAGTATAATTTCCTTTAGTTTGGGTTTTGGTCCAGTAATAATATTTTTTATCTTTAAATTTTAAAGAAGTATCTTCTAATTTAATTTTAGATTTAATCTCATTAAATATTTTTTTTTGTAAATTTTTGACATCCTTAAAATAATTTTCTGTTTGGGAATTATTTTCTTTAATGTATTCTTTTACATCTGGCAATAATTTACCTGGATCTTTTAAAACCTCTAAAATATTGGGTTGATCTACCCAAGCATAATCATCTTCTAAGGATATTCCATGATGTTTTTTTACAGATTCTATTTTTTTCAATTTAGGAATTTTCATGATAAAAAGTTATATGAATTTGGTTTTGATTGGAATTATCATTTTTGTCATTGTTTATCTTTTATTGAACGCATTTGCTAGAGCAAGTTCAAAAAAAATTGCCCTTACTTTAAAAAAAATTACAGTATATTTATCATTAATTCTTGCAACCTTATTTACCATAGGTGGTAAATTTTTATTTTCTCTTCCTTTTCTATTTGTAATTTTAAGCGGCTTAAAAATTAAAGGCTTTACTGCTTTACAAATGTTTCAATTATGGAGGCTCATACAATATTTAAAAAACTCAGGCAGATTTTCCCAAGGTAAATTTAATCAACCTCAAGGATCGTCCAGCGTATCTTTAAACGAGGCTTATAGATTGTTAGGATTAAAAAAAGGATGTTCAAAAGAAGAAGTAATGAAAGTAGCAAAAAAATTACAACAAAAAATTCATCCAGACATGAATACGGATGTAAAAACTGAAGAATTAAGTAAACTTGTAAATCAAGCTGTAGATAAGATAATTAAAACTGATTTTAGCTGAGCATTTGAATTGATTTATTATAAACTTCATCAAATGAGATTTTATCACTTCCAAGAGTATCATGAGTAGTTTTGCCTTTCTCGACTCCTTCGGGTTCAATAGTATACATTTTTGAACTATAAGAACCATAAGCTGCTACGGGACTATCACAAAAAATTGTAATTGCTTTTACATTTAATGCCACTGATAAATGAGCCCAACCTGTGTCATTTCCAATATATAAATTACAGTTTAAAATATATTGTAAAGTTTCTTTAATATTCATTTTTTCAAAAGACAAAGTGTCTTTTCCTACGCTTGAATTTTTAAATTTTTTTATAAGATCAATATCATTTTTTCCACCAGCTATATAAAATTTACATCTAATTTTTTTATTAATTTTTTCTGCCAGTTTTATGTATTTATTAATATCCCATCTTTTAGTTGGGCCCGAAGCACTTATTCCAAGACAAATATGCTTGAAGTTTTTGTCTAAATTATTTTTACTTTTTTTAATTACAAGATTAGGTTCAGTTGAAATAACTTTATTAGTTATATTTTCAGTAAAAATTTTTGCACTTAGCATTATGTTATCTTTACTTTTAAAAAGGGGATATTGATAAATTGATTTAATGCCCGCTAATTTTGCAATTAGATTATATCTTAGAGATGAATTAAAAATGAAAACTTTATCAAAATTTCTTTTTTTTAATTCCCTTGATAATTTAAATATTCCACCAATGCCATCCATTTCTTTTTTAAGATCTATTATTTCATTTATATGATTATCTTCATCTAGAAGCTCTTTTGCTCTAGAATTATTTTTAACTAATACTGAAACTGATTTGTTGTATTTTTTTGAAATAGCGTGAATATATGGAAGATAAATAACCATATCCCCCATACCTATTTTTGTTTGTATTATTAAAATTTGCATACTTGATTTTATCAATATAACTTAGATAAAATAAATTAGGTAAGATTATGATAACTAGGGGTGTATATTCAGCTACTTGCAGCATTTTAAATGATGATTATTCATTAAATGTGGATGCAACGATTGCGCATGCAGTTTCAACAATTAATAAGGGTTTACACGGAACTATATTTTTTGGTTCTACCGGACAAAGTCAATTGATTTCAGTTTCTGAAAAAAAAGATTTAATTGCTAAAATTGCTAGCCATAAGTTAAGAAAAAAATTCTTTTTAGGGACAGGATGTAATTCATTAAAAGAAACAATAGAATTAATAAAATATGGATTTGAATATGATTTCAAAGATTATTTAATTATGCCACCAGCATATTATACCGGTAACACCGACAAAGGCGTATTTAATTTTTATTCAACTATTATTTCTAAAGTCCCTAAAATTAAAATTATTTTATATAATTTTGAAAAACTTAGTGGATATATATTTTCTCCTGAAGCAATTACTAAACTTGTAAAAGCTTTCCCAAGCAATATTATTGGATGTAAAGATTCTAGTTATAATTTATTTGAAAGTTTAAAGATAAAAAATTTTTTGTTATTTCCAGGCTCTGAAACAAAATTATTAAAAGGATTAGAATTAGGAAATAGCGGTATCATTTCAGCTATTTGTAATGTAACTGCCCCACTAGCTAGAAAAGTTTTTGATGACTTTGAAGAAAAAAAAGAACAAACACAAAATGACAAACTAATTGCAGTTAGAAAAGTATTTGATGATTATAATTTAATATCAGCTCTTCACAGTTACATGTCTAATAAGGAAGGTAATTTTAAAAACTTATTGCCTCCTTTAGTTCTTTTGAACTCTAAAGAAAAAGAAGAATTAATTAATAAATTAAATAATTTAAACTTTGTGGTTAAAGACAACTTAGCAGCCTAGATATGATTTTAGCAAGAATATTTTCTAATATTTATAAAAAAGAAGGAGGAATAATTTTAATTGACTCCAAGGGCCAGAAATATATTTGTGGAAATCCAAGAAGAGATAATCCAATTACTATCAAATTACTAAATCAGAGTTTAGATTGGAAACTTATTTTAGACCCAGAATTAGAATTTCCTGAAGCTTATATGAGAAATGAAATTATTATTGAAAATGCATCGCTAAAAGACTTCTTAATGGATCTAGTTAAAAATTTGGGTAGAAGAGAAGTAAATTCAGCAAGCTATATTTCAAAAAGAATATTTCAGATATGGAGATATTTATCGAACTTTAATTTACCTGGTAAGTCTAGAAGGAATGCCGAGCATCATTATGATATTGGCGGCGAAAAGGGTGAGAAACTTTATGATATATTTTTAGATAGAGATCACAGATTATATTCATGTGCCTATTGGAAAGATGATACGAAAACATTAGAAGAGGCTCAGAAAAACAAGATAAACCATATCTTAAAAAAATTAGATATCAAACAAGGTCATAAAATTTTAGAAGTCGGGTGCGGGTGGGGAGGCATGGCTTTTGAAATTGCAAAACAAAAAGGTTGTGAGGTTACGGGTATTTCTTTAAGCAAAAATCAAATTAATTATTGCAGAAAAAAAAGCAAAGAACTGGGTTTAGACAATCAAGTTAATTTTGAATTAGCTGACTACAGAGAAATTGAAGGTCAGTATGATAGAATTTATTCAGTTGGAATGTTTGAACACGTAGGAAAAAAATTTTATAAAGCATTCTTTGAATCGATGAATAAATTACTTAAAGAAAACGGTATATTTTTGTTACATACTATAGGTGTGGTCGATAAACCTTCTCCCCCTAATAAATTTATAAACAAATACATTTTTCCAGGAGGTGTTTGTCCGTCATTTAGTCAAATAATAGAACCTATAGAAAAAACTGGTTTAATAGTGGCAGATACAGAAACTCTTATTAGACATTACGACAAAACACTAGAAAGTTGGTTGGAAAGATTTTTGGCAAAAAGAAAAGAAGTAAAAGACCTTTTTGATGAGAAATTTGTAAAAATGTGGGAGTTTTATTTAGCAAGTTGCGCTGCGGCTTTTAGATATAGGGACCTGGCTGTTTTTCAATTACAAATTGTGAAAAACTTTCAATCAGCTCATAGAACAAGAGACTATATATATTCATAAAACCTGATATTTAATTAAATACAGGTATGAAAAAAAAGAAAAGAAAATCAAAAAAAAGATACCTCAGGAAAAAGGTTAAAAAAGTTTCCTTAAAAAAAAAGAGTAAAAAGATTTCAAAAAAAAGAAAAAAACAAAAGTCAAAAAAGAATAAAAGAAAAAAGAGATCCAAATCTCCTAAAAAAACTAGAGCAGTAATACTTGGTTTAATCAAAGCGAATGAGAAATTCAAATCAGCTTTTAGATTTAATTTTAATTTAGATAAGTCTCTTCAGAATTTCTTTCAAAGAATATCCAATAAAATTTTAGAGATTAAAAAAGTTATTCAAGAAGAAAGAGAAAAACAAAAACGTCTTAAAATTCAAATCATGGAGCGACAAAAAAAAGAGATCCAAAATAAATTAAAGTCTGATTATGAGAATGAACTGAAATCCAAAAAGCAGGAACTTCAAGAAGAGATTAAGCTAGGAAAAGAAAGAAAACAAGAATTGCAAAAATTCATTAAATTAGAACAAGCAGAGGTAAGAAGAGAGCAGGCAGAAAAACAAAGAAAATTTTTAGAGCAAATAAAATTAGAGAAGAAAATTGAAAAATTTAGAAAACGAGAAGCTTTAGAAATAAAAAATCTTGAAAAATTCGTTCTAGGTCAACAACGAGAATCTTATGTAGAAGTTCAACAACGTATTGATAAAATTAAAGAAAAATATCAAGCGTTAAGAGATCAAAAAATAAGAGAAAGAGTTGCGCAGCTCGGAGTGAAAATTGAAGAAGGAGATGATAGATCTGCATTGCTTGAAAAAGAAAGGATTTATAATTTAGAAAGACAAAAAATTGAATTTGCTTTAGAAAGTTTTTACAGATCTGCACATAGTTTGTGTTTTCAAATTAACAAAAGATATATTCCGAAATATTTAAGTATTTTGAGACTGATCGATAGACGTTTTGAGACAAGTGAAATCTTTATTAAATGGGATGATGCGCCTGATGAAGAGTGGTTGATTTTAATTTATCTTAAAAATAATTCTCCAGATGAAGGAATAATCATAGAAGACAAATCCGATCCAGAAAGACATGTTTCTCATGAGTTTAAGTCTAATGAAATATTTAAAGCTTCAGATATGATGGTAGATGCTTTAACGAAACTTCTTGATAAAGAGAGAAATAAAAGAAAAGCTAGTTAATTAATTCATCCAATTTCTTAATCTCACCTATCTTAAATATAATTGCTTCTTCTTTTTTATAGCCAAACTTTTCAGCATTTGCTTTAAATCTGATAGGAGGTTCCCAGATCGGTTCTAAACTTAATATTGCAGTACCCCAATGCATTCCAACTATTTTTTTAACTTTAAGATCTTTCATAATTGATAAGAGTTCTTCAGGGTTTGCATGAGCTGTAGATTTATCTTTAACATTTATAATTGGAAAGAAATTATAAGCACCAATATTTCCAAAACCTAAATCAATTGGACCAAATTTTTCTCCCAACTCTTTATAAAAAGGCGCAGGTCCAGTATCGCAGGCAAAAAAGATTTTTTTACCTTTGTATTCAATTAAAAAACTCCCCCAAAGACTTCTGTTAGTATTTCCATCACCCCAAATCCAACGTTTACTCCAATGTTGTGCCGGCAACATTGTTATTGTGATCTCGTCACTAATTTGAACTTTATCAAACCAGTCCATTTCTTTTACTTTATCTTTTTTAAATCCATTTCTTGTAAAATATTTTCCAAGCTTTAAAGGTACAAGAACTTTTGTATTTTTATAAGGAAAGTTATTTATTGTTGTTTGAGACATGTGATCCAGGTGGTTGTGACTAAGCAAAAATAAATTTATCTCTGGAAGTTCTTTCAATTTTAAAGGAGGCTGGATATATTTTTTTGTACCGAAACCAAAATAACCATAATATTTTTCAAAAACAGGATCAGTAATAATTGTAGTATCCCCGAGTTTAATAATAAAACTCGCGTGGTCAAGCCACATAACATATGACTCTGAGCTGTGTTTCTCAAGATTTTTCAAAACTATTTGTCTATCAATGACATGCTCAGGAGGATAATCAATTTTAAGTTTCTTTTTTTCTTCCCTAAAAAGCTTCCAATTCCATTTAAAATTAGGATCTCTCTTTGGACCTCCCTCTAAATTTCTAAAAGCAAAAAGCTTGCCGTCTTTATAAATGTGGTGGTAGGGTTTTTGTTCCATAGCTACTAAATTTGAGTTAAAAAAAAAGAAGAATATAGAAAAAATAATAAGGGGTCTATACATAAACCCCTTATTAACATAAATAACAAAAATTAATAATTAATTTAGCTATCTATACAGTTTGCTTTATTTATTCTTTTGTCAAAATCCTTTGCGGCATCTTTACTCACAAACCACACGTAAGATTTTTCCTGTAGTTGTTTTGCGTCAGAAGCAGTGCAACGCTCTCCAAATTTGACTTTGGCTAAGTTGCTACCAGCACAATTAGTTATCAAAAACAACAAAGATAAAATAGATAATATTTTCATAATATTAATTTGATAAAAAAATCTGTGTTTTGATTGGCAAAAATTAGTCCAAAAAAAGAAATTAAACTCTATTGTTTTTATTTATAAAATTGATTAAATTGGTCTGTGAAACTCAATAAACAAAATAATAAAGTAGCAATCATAATGGGGTCACAATCTGATTATCCTGTTATGAAGGACTGTGAAAAAATTTTAAAAATTCTTAAAGTTAAACATCAAGTTTTAATCATAAGCGCTCATCGAACGCCAAAACGTATGTTTAAATTTGCAGAAACTGCTGAAAAAAATGGTTTTGGAGTGATCGTAGCTGGCGCAGGTGGAGCGGCTCATTTGCCTGGTATGGTGGCATCTTTAACAACATTACCTGTTTTGGGGGTTCCTATAGAAACTAAAAAGTTGAAAGGCCTCGATAGTTTACTATCAATGGCTCAAATGCCAAAAAATGTTCCAGTAGGATGTTTAGCTATTGAAGGAGCATTTAATGCAGGATTACTTGCAGCATCTATAATTGGCATTTCAGACTCAAAAATAAAATCTAATTTAGAAAAGTGGAGACGTATTCAAACACAATCCATTAAAAAAAAACCTAAATAATTAATGTCAGACATTACTTTAGGAATTATAGGCTCTGGTCAGTTAGGATCTTTGTTATGTCAAGCTGCCAAAAAGCTTAATATTAAAACAGTTATTATATCTGATGATGAACAAGGACCGGCACAAAATTATACGGATCAATTTATATTCGCTAAATATGAAGACAAAGAAAAAGTAAAAGAATTCATCAGCAAAGTAGATATAGTTACGTATGAATTTGAAAACATTCCTATTGAAATATTAAAAAGCATAAATAAAGAGAGAAAAGTTTTACCTAAACCTGACATTAATCAGACAATTCAAAATAGAAAATTAGAAAAAACTTTTGTAAATAATCTTGGTATTGGGACTACTGAGTGGGTTTTTATAAAATCAGCTGAAGACGTCAAAAAAAATGAAAAACTTTTACCTGGAATCTTAAAAACAAATACACTTGGATATGACGGCCATGGACAATTTGTTTTAAACTCTTTAGATGACGTTAAGAAAGATTGGTGCTTTACTGCCGACTATATTTTAGAAAAAAAGGTAAATCTTAGTAGAGAAATTTCAGTTGTAATTACAAGATTTGGAAATGGCGAAATATATACATATGAACCCATCGAAAATGTTCATAAAGATCAAATTTTAAAATATTCAAAAATACCCGCAGACATTACTGATGAGATATTTAAACAAGCACAATCTAATGCAAAACTAATTGCTGAAAAACTAGATTATGTAGGCACTATGTGTGTAGAATATTTTATCGATAAAAAGAATACTTTATTAGTTAATGAGATTGCACCTCGAGTTCATAATTCGGGTCATCTAACTATCAATGCTTTTAATATTAGTCAGTTTGAAAATCATGTTAGAGCTGTATGTGGTTTAAGCAATGAGAATGTCCAAAAAATTTCTAATGCAGAGATGATTAATATTTTAGGAAAGGAAATTGAGGAATACAGAAACAAGTCTTTTATTGATACAGAATTCTTTTTTGATTATGAAAAAAAAGTAATTAAAGATAAAAGAAAAATGGGTCACCTAACTATTTTAAAGAAATAATTATTTCATTGTAATACGATGCATTACTCTTCTACAATTTTTAATTTCACTAGCCATATGTAAGATACTTAAATTGTCCCAAAGACAAATGTCTCCTTTAGACCATTCATAAGAAAAAATAAATTCTTTTTTGTTCACATGTTCTACTAAATACTTTTTTAGATAAGTTGCGTCTTTTTCGTCAACATTTTTGATTTTCATTAAATGACCCGGCGAAACATATAAAGTGTTTTTACCGTTTACTCTTTTTACAATTGGGTGTTCAGCTTCCATGCTGTTAGAAGATTCAATTCCCATTTCTTTTTCTCTTTCAAGTCTTGTTACTGCTATGGGGCCTGCAGATGAAAAAATACCAGTGGCATTTTTAATTTTATTTTTGATTTCATCAGGTAATTTTTCATAAGCATTAAAACCTGAAGAAAAAATAGTATTACCTTGCCCTTTAGGAATTTCTATTCCCATAAGCATAGTGTAACGAGGCCTATCATTAGCTAAATAACTTGTATCTTGGTGCAACCAACTAGACCCAAAACTTAAATTTTTATCATCGGGCTTTCTTTCTATGACATTGATGAATGGAAATTTTTTATCTAAGCCTTTTAATCTTGGATAAACAACTGGTGTTCCAATACTTTTTGCAAAGTTTTGATAAGACTCAGGATCTAAATTTTGATTTTTTATAAAAATAACTCCAAATTGACACAAAATATCTTTTATCTCATTTACTTGGTTCTGACCCAAGTTTTTTAATTTAATACTATTAATGTAAGCGCCAACATTATTTGTTCCCGGAGTTATAGATAGACTGGTCATTCAATTTATAGGCTTAATTAAAGCGGGATCATTATTTATAGGATTATTTACATCCTTTGATATTTCGTGAAATTTTAAGTTAGGTGGTTTAAAAGAATTTAATATTTCCATAGCTTCTTTTTTAACATTTAAATAATTATTAATTTGACTTTGATTAATAATCAAAGGTTCTCTATGGTGAATAGCGCTAATTTTTTCAGTCGCCTCTCTTGTTATAATGCAAAACTGGTTGTTTTGATAAATAGCTGCAAAAAACATAATCTTATCATCATCTTTAGTAAAATAGTAAGGTACTTTATTTTTCTCTTCTCGTTTCCATTCATAGTAACCATCAGCAGGAACTACACATCTTGAAGCCTGTATTAAGTTTTTAAAAGTAACTTTTTCCATAAGAGTTTCTTTTCTCGCATTAATAAGCGGAGAAAATTTATCAAGTTTTTTAGACCAACCTGGTACTAGTCCCCACTCACATAATTCAAGGGCTTTTCCGTTTGTATATGATTTTATAATAGGTAGTTTTTGTGAAGGGTGAGCATTATAATTATCAATATCCTCAACTTTAATATTAGTTTTAACAAGATCAACTGTTTTGCTAACAGGCTTAGAGATTACGTACCTTCCACACATTATTTCTTTTTCTTTTCTCTCTTAAGTTTTCTTTTTTCTTTAAGAGTAAGTCGAGCTTTTTTCATAAAGCTTCTATCTTTATTACTTTTACCACTATACCTTTTGGACATTTATTACTTTCATATTTTTTGTACTAATTTTTTTACTCTTTTCATATGTTCTGAAAATTTTTCTTCTGCCATTCCAGGTAAGACTTCATAAAATCTTATATATTTTGTTTTCATTCCTCCAAGTTTAAGAACTCCTGCCTTTATTCTTCTAAAAGGAATATTTTGAAACCAGGTTTGAATACTAAACCAGTTACCTCCATAACTCATTGACATAATCGCTTGACGGTCTTTCATCGCACCAGCAACAGGGTATCCCCAATTTCCAACAAGTCTTTTGAAAGAAAAAAACCATTTAGGAGCGAGAACAAGATCTATCCAATTTTCTAAAATAGCAGTTGCTCTTAAATTGTAGCAAGGCGAGATCATAAATAATACATCACTTTTTTCTAATCTTTTTCTATAGTTTAAAATCTGCTCACTTGGTTCAGAACCATCATAAAAAGGTATTGGGTTTTCTTCATGTAAATTTATTAGATCAATTTCATGACCTAATTTTTTGGCTTCAGAAATAAAAGTATCTCTAATTTCTTGGTTGAAACATTTTTTTGTATTATGATGACCGTATACAATAAAGATTCTTTTAGACATATTATTTTTCTGTGTCGCTTTTTTTATCTTTCCAAAACCAAATACCAGTACCTATTCCAATAAAAATTGCTGATATTATCCAAGCATATTCTTGTTCGCTGTATAAGACTAGACTTCCAAATACTATTGCTATTATTCCTAAGGTTTTGTTATTCATTTTACAACCATTGATCGTTTAATTATTATATATTATATTACTATTACCATCCACATGGTAAGAAAGTGGCTCATCTACATGAGTTAAAAGTAGGTTGAATAATATAAAACAAGGAGTGTTATGGGTAGATACACAAAATTGTTAAATGAATTCAGCCGAAGCAAATCTCAGGCTGAATTTCTTAACAAAATGCAAAAGTCCAGAAAGGCAGTTGAAGCTAATGCCAATGGAACTTCTGGATATAGAATTAAGGAAGGTGCAAATGCCGGAAAAGTTCTTAAGCATTTAAAAAAAACATCAGGGAATATTTAACTTATATAGAGAGGGGTTTCAAAACCCCTCTCAAGTCTTTACAACCTTTAAAATGGAAAAACAAAATTTTTATGACTTAAACTTTGATCAGCTTAAGGCATTTTTGGTAGAATGTGCAGAAGTTGAGCCGGGAAAAGCTAAAATGAGATCTCAACAGCTTTTTAATGCTGTTTACAAGAAAAATATAAAAAGCTTTGAAGAGCTAACAACATTTGGAATTGAGTTAAGAAATAAAATTAAAAATTTGATTAGTTTGGATAAACCAAAAATTATAGATATTCAAAAATCTAAAGATGGAACAATCAAATTTCTTTTAGAACTTCAAGACAAAAGAAATGTTGAAACAGTTTTAATTCCAGATAAAGCACAAAGCAGATATACGATTTGCTTATCAGTTTCAGTGGGTTGTTACCTGTCTTGTGAATTTTGTGCAACCGCTCAAATTTCTAAAAAATTGGTAAGGAACTTATCTCCAGGTGAAATTATTTCTCAAATTATTTTATGTAAGGATTATATTGATGATTGGTCCACTCAAAAAAAGATTACAAATCAAGTTTTAATGGGCGAAGGATCTCCCTTTTTAAATTTAGACAACGTTAAAATTGCTATAGATAATTCAAAAAATAAAGATGGTTTAGAATATGGAAGAACAAGAATAACAGTTAGCACTGTAGGTGTTGGAATTAAAAAGAATAATATAGATGCTATTGAATGGGCAGCTAATGAATTAGATGTTTATCTAGCATGGAGTTTACATAGCTCAATACCAAAACATAGATCAGAGTTAATGCCTATTAATGATAAGTATTCGATTAATTCATTAATACCTCAGTTGAAAAAATATTATGAAAAAACAAAATTACCAATTTTTATTGAGTGGATATGTTTAGATGAAAACTTAACAAATGAACACGCTAAAGAATTAATAAAGATTATGAAAAAAGTTCCCTCAAAATTGAATTTGATTGAGTTTAATCCTCTATCAAACAAAAATTTTAAGGCAGCAACTCAAGAGAGTATTGATAAATTTTCAAAGACTATACAAGATGCAGGATTTCTCTCTCTGTTTAGAAGAAGCAGAGGCAGAGATATTAATGCGTCATGTGGTTCTTTAGCAAATAAAAAAGCATTAAATAATTAAATGTTATATAATGCATTATGGATTCGATAGTAAGTTTAGTTATATTACTACTGTTAGGCGTCAATTTATTTGTTTTAATAATATTATTAAAACGTAAACAGCCTGAAGAAAAAAATAATGAGCAAATATTTAAAGACGAAGTAAATTCTTTAAAAAATTCTTTCAGCCAATCTTTCGGTTCTATGAGCAAAGAGATTGCAAAAGATATGACTGGAGCTCTAACCAAAGTTGATGAAAAAGTTTCTGTATTTAATCAACAAGTCAGTGAATTAAATAAAAGCCAAGATAATTTTAGTAGAATTTTAAGTGGTGTAAAAACATATGGAACACTTGCAGAATTTGGATTAGGTGCTCTACTAAAAGACTTATTACCCGCATCACAATTTATAGCTAATGCAAAAATGAAAGATGATACATCTGAGACAGTTGAATTTGCTATAAAGCTTCAAGATGTTTTATTACCTATTGATAGTCATTGGCCTGTCGAAAAATATAAAGCGATTGATGATGCCTATAATGCTAATGATAAAGAGGCTCAAGCAGAAGCAAGAAAAGATTTAGCAGCAGCTTTCAGACTAAAAGCTAAAACAGTTCAAACAAAATATATAGCTCCACCTAAAAGCACTGATTTTGCAATTGTTTATGTTCCAACTGAAGGACTGTTCTCTGAACTCTCAAGCTATAGAGATCCAAAAACAAAAGAATTATTATTACAAGAGCTTAGAACAAAATATAAAGTAACAGTATCGGGCCCTAATACTTTATCTGCTTTGTTACAATCTTACCATTTAGGATTTCAAACATTAAAAGTTCAACAACATGCTACGCAAATTTATAGTGATTTAAGAAATATAAGTGCAAGATTTGATAAACATTTTGATGGGATAAAAGATTTAAGAAAAAAACTTGAACAAGCTATGACTGCAACCGACGGCTTTGGAAGAGACGCAAGATCAATAATGAATACACTTTCTAACATCAAAGATCCTGAGCAAGTTGTAGAAAACATTTCTGAAAATAAAGAAAAAATTAAAATATTAAAATAAAAAAAATTATACTTTTTCTAATCCTATTTTTTCCAATAAACTTTTATAAGTAAAATTTTTTAGTTGACATTCTTTAGTTTGATTATTATATTTACGTATATCCGTAGGGAAAGTGTATTTACATATTTGGCTTTCTTGTCTGTAAATTCACTTTCCCTACATAACACTAACAAAAAACTAAATGTTTTAAATAAACTAGGTGTAACTATTGTTTAGAACTTTAGGGAAAGGAAGCCTGTGACCGATTACACTAAATATCGGAATGTTTCATTATCACATGATACATATCAAAAACTGATAATTTTATCTGAGTCTATTGTGCCAGATGTCAAATTATCTATTAGCAAAACAGTAGAAACAATCGCTAAAGAAAAGCTTAAAGTTAGCCAAAAAGGAGAAAGTAATGAATCATAATAGAGTTTTGAATTACCTTCGAAACAAAATAAGTCATAATAGAAAATGGCTTAAATCTATGGAGGATTATTTTCTTTATAAATCGATAACAGATAAAGCATTAAAAGAAGCTGAAAATGAAAATTTAATAGCAAATTTCATTATCAATTTTATTAATTTACCAACTAAATTAATGGACTTTATTTCAGACTTTCAAGACGCTTATACATACAAGAAACTGTTAAAAGAAACAGAGTGCATTGAAAAGGAAGTTGAAAATATTGAGAAAGGCAAATTTAGTTTAAATGGCTAATTTTGTTTTCTATGATTTTGAGACAAGTTCCTCAAACAAGTACTGGGGTCAAATAATCCAGATAGGAGCTGTTCTTACTAATGATAATCTCGATGAACTAGACAGGTTTGATGCCAGGTGTAGACTTAATCCTGGCATAATACCTGAAGCAATGGCTTTGATTGTAAATAAATCAACTCCTCAAATGTTAAAGACTTCAAATCTATCTCATTATGAAATGATTAGACAATTTGTTGAAACTTTAAAAAGATGGGGCAAAGCAACTTATGTAGGATTCAATTCTATAGAATTTGATGAGGAATTTCTACGGTCTACATTATTTCAAACATTAGAATATCCTTACATCACAAGCACGAATGGAAATACAAGGGGAGACGTTTTAAGTTTAGCTAGAGCTGCTAATTTGTATTATCCAAACACTTTAAAAAATTCTGTAAATGAGAAAGGCAATGATGTTTACAAATTAGATCAAATGGCTCCTCTAAATGGCATTGGGCACGGTAACGCCCATAGCGCGATAGGAGATGTTATAGCTACTGTTGGCATAGCAAAATTAATTGCTAAAAAAGCTCCAAACGTTTGGAAAGCTAGTATGTTGACTATGGATAAAAACCAGTCGTTAAGTCTGATACAAAAGGAGTTACTATTTTGCACCAATGAATATTTTTATGGAAAAAGCAGGCCTTATGTTCAAACTTTTATTTGTCAGCACCCACAGTATCAGTGGCCTCTATGTTTTGATTTGAGGCATGATCCAGCCATTTACTTAAAAATGCCAATTCAAGAATTAACATCTGCTATGAAAAAACAACCTAAGTTTATTAGAACGGTAAGACACAATAAGCATCCAGTTATAATGAATCCATCATATGGTGATAAGTTTGATGAATATAAAATGATTGGAACAAAACAACTAGAAGCAAGAGCAAAACTTGTAAAAGAGAACAAAGAATTTGCTGAAAAAATTATATCTATTAAACGTTCTGAAATTGAAGAAAAAGAACAGCTTAAATCACAAGAAGATTTGTACAATGAAGAAAGTATTTACGCTAAGTTTACTTCAGCAGAGGACAATAAAGTTATGCCAGAGTTTCATACAGCAAGTTGGGATAAAAAGTTATCTGTTCTCACTAAGTTTAAAGATGAAAGACTTCAATATTTTGGCAAAAAACTTCTTTATATGGAAAAACCCGAGATGTTGAGTAAATCTGATTACACTTTAATTCATAAGGACATTGCAAAAAAACTTTTAAGCACGAATAATGAAAAATGGAACACAATTCCAAGAACTTATTCAGAAATAGATACACTTAGAGCAAAATTCGAAAAAGAAGGACAGACAGAAAAATTAGATATCCTAGATGAAATTAACGCATACGTTGAAGAGTTAGAAAAAATTTACTCTTCTGTGTAGTTGACTTTAAATTAAAAATACTTAATTAAGATGTATGGCAACTAAAGCAATAACAGATGAAAGTTTCGACAGCGAAGTTATCAAATCTAATAAACCTACCGTTGTAGATTTTTGGGCAGAATGGTGTGGTCCTTGTAAACAAATAGGCCCAGCACTTGAAGAAATATCTGATGAAATGAAAGATCAAGTTGTAATTGCAAAACACAATATTGATCAAGAGCCTAATACACCTACGAAGTATGGAATTAAAGGTATACCTACTATGTTGTTATTTAAAGGCGGAGAGCTTAAAGCGACTAAAGTAGGAGCAACTACAAAATCAAATATTATTTCTTGGATAAAAGAAAATATTTAATTTTTATTTAAGATATTGCCACATAAATAAAGAGATCCAAAAACACAAATAACTTTTCTTTCCTTGGAAGTAATTGACTTTACTGCTTCTTCAAAATTCTTAGAAGTTTCCGAAATATAATTATTTTTCTTTGCTATTTTGAATAATAATTTATTTGATAAAGATGACGACTCGTTTTCTATAGGTATTGTTATGATCTTTTTAAATATTCCTTTAAATTGTTTTATAAATCTATCAGGATCTTTATTTTTTGTCATTGCCCAAATACCATAAACTGGAAGATTTAGAGTTCTTAGATAGTTAGATAGGTTTTTAGCACTTGTTTCAGAGTGGCATCCATCTATCAAAAGTTTTTCATTTTTATATATTTTTTTAATTAATTTTCCTTTTGTTATATAATCTATTCTACCCTCAAACTTAATCTTAGGAATGCTTTTAGCTAAAATTTTTTTATCTATCTTTAAATCTAAAGCAATCTTAATTGCTAAACATAAATTTTCTAGTAAACCTTTAGAATGAATATATTTTGTATTTAATTTAATTTTTATCTTACTATCTTTATAGAAAAAATTATTATTTTGTTTAATTAGTTTCCAAGAATTTGAATATTGAATTCTACTACCATTTTTTTTTAATATTTTTTTAATCTTTTTTAAAACTATGTTTTTTTGCTTTCCAATATAAATATTAGTAAAATTACTTAAAAATCCCACTTTTTGATAAATAACTTCATCTAAGGTTTTCTTTTTTAAAAAATTTAAATGCTGTTTATTTATATTCACTACAATTTGTATTTTTGGAAAGTCAAAAAGATTTGTTGAATCTTTAGCAAATAATGCTCCAGCTTCAATTAGATTATAATCATTATTTTTTTTGGCAGCATTTAGAATGAATATAACTGTTAGAGCTTCAAAAATTGTTAAATTTACTTTCTGTTTTTCAATAATCTTTATAGTATTACTAATTTCTTTATAACTTAGAAAGTTATTACCCATCCAAAAACGCTCTCTAATATTTTTTAAACTAGGTGAGATATAAGCTGATGTTTTTTGATTATTTGCTTCGATAAAATATTTTAAAGAAGTTAAAAGTGAGTATTTACCGTCACTTCCAATAATATTTATTACATTTTTTAATTTTTTTTGAGGATGATTTAACTTTTGAAGGACTAATTTAATTCTTCTAAGATCAAAATTTATTGATTTATTAAATAGTTTTTTTTTAGCTAGCTGATTGTATAGACTGATCGATTGTGACATTAGATGACTCATTTTTATCCTGAGCCTCTGCTTTTTTCAACAATACATTTAGCAAAGTTCCAATAGTTGAGTTTAAATATTTCCTCTCCACTACAAGATCAATACCCCCATGATCTTTAACATATTCAGCAGTTTGAAATTCTTCTGGCAAATTTTCTCTAACTGTATCCTCTATTACGCGCCTCCCAGCAAAACCAATAGTTGCTTTAGGTTCAGCGATTAAAATATCACCCAACATAGCCCATGAAGCAGTCACTCCTCCAGTTGTTGGATTTGTTAAAACGACTATATATGGAATACGTTTTTTCTTTAATTCATTTACTGCTAAAACAGTTCTCGACATTTGCATTAATGCTATTGAGCTCTCCATCATTCGCTGGCCCCCACTACAACTAAAAAAAATAAATGGCAAATTTTTTTCTATAGAATGTTGAATCCCCGCTATAAATGCCTCTCCAGAAGCTGCACCAAAAGATCCCCCGATAAATCTAAAATCTTGAGCACCTACTATAACATCTATGCTTTTAACTTTACCCTTAGCTATAGCAATAGCATCGTCTTGTTTAGTAATTTCTCTAGCTGATTTTAGTCTATCTGTATATTTTTTATTATCTATAAAATTTAAAGGATCATCTTTTGGTAAGGGAGTTTTTATTAATTCATATTCTTTGTTATCAAAAAAAGTTTGAAATCTTTCTTCGCAAGATAATTTGTGGTGCGCACCGCATTTAGGGCAACATTTGAAATTAGACGAAAGATCTTCTTTGTAAATTAAATTTTTACATTCACAGGTTGTCCAAAGATTTTCTTTAATTTTTGAAGATCTTTTTTTAAAAAGTGATTTGATCTTTGGCTTTATAAATTTTGATATCCAATTCATAGAATTTTATTTTTCAAACTGTATACTAATTTATCTAACTTTGTGACAGGATTTTGTCTTTTTTTAACAGAATCGGTTATAGTTTTACATAATTGACTACCTAAAACTAATCCATCAGCTGTTTTGAGAGAAGAAATGGTTTTACTTGTTATTCCAAAGCCTATTACTAAATTTTTATTATTAATAAGTTTTTTTATTTTTTTATAGTTTTCAATAATTTTTCTTGGGGAAACTTTTAATTTTCCACCCGTTGTAGACAGCATACTGATGTAATAAATCATATCATGTGAGTCTCTAATAATTTTTTTCATTCTATCCTTTGAAGTTGTAGGAGATAAAAGTTGAATAAAATTTATTGATTTAGTTTTGCATTTATTTGCAAAGCTTTTATTTTCAGGATAAGGAAGATCAACTATAATTAATCCATCTACTCCTGATGACTTACAGCTTTTTAAAAAATTATTTTCACCATTTTGATAAATTAAATTATAATATCCCATAAGAATAATTGGTTTGTTAGGATTAATTTTTTTAAATTTTTTAACAATTTGAAAAACATCTTTTAATTTAATTCCATTTTTAAGAGCTCGGTGAGAACTACCTTGTATCTGTCCGCCGTCAGCTATAGGAGTGTTGTGTGCAAATCCAAGTTCTAAAATATCGGCATGTTTTGATATTTTATTTAGAATTTTGAGAGAATTATTTTTAGTATTATCCCCAGCAACGGTATATGTGATTAAAGCTGATCTTTTTTCCTTTTTACAATTATCAAAAGCTGCGGCAATTTTTGACCTCATCTTATGTATGATCCCAATTTTTGTTTAATAATATCTTTATCTTTAAGACTATCGCCACAGGAGTTCACAATAATAATTTCGGATGATTTTAATTTAGGAGCTAATTTAATTGCCTCTGCAAAGGCATGCGAAGGTTCAAGCGAAGGAGAAATGTTTTCAAGTTTAGAAACCAATTGATAAGCTTTAAGCGCTTCTTCATCACTTGCAGAGGTGTATCTAGCTCTTTTTGTATCTTTGAGAAAACAATGCAAAGGAGAAATTCCTGGATAATCAAGACCCGCAGATATTGAATCGGTTGATCCGATCTGACCTTCTTTATCTTGTATAACGTATTGTGCAGCTCCATGAAGAATACCAATTTTAGATCCATTAGTTAGTGGCGCTGCATGTAGTTTGCTATTTTTGGGTCCACCTGCTTCTATACCAACAAACTCAGCATCAGTATCCATAAATTCATTCCAAAATCCCATAGCAGAACTACCTCCACCTACACAGTTTAATAGTTTCATTTTTTTTGGAATTCTTCCAAACTCTTCTTTGACTTGTACTATTAGTTCCCTAGAAATTTGAGCAGTGCTCCATGCACAAATTTTTATAAAAATATTAGGGCCTACTGTGCTGCCCACGCACATTGCTGAGACATTACAGTTTGAAACCCAATATCTCATACACTCACTTACAGCATCGACTAAAGTTTGACTTCCTGTGGTTACAGGAACAATCGTTGCACCATTTTTTCTCATTGCTTCTACATTAGGTCTTTGTCTTTTAATATCTTTAGCTCCCATAAAAATTTTGCATTTAAGACCAAATTTTTTTGCTGCCATTGAGAGCATTTTACCTGCGTAACCGGCGCCTGGTATCCCCCACAATCTCTCGGAGTCCTGCTCTCCGAGCTATTAAACAATGCACTGTTGCATTATAAATTTTATGGGCGCCACCATTTGCTTCTGATACCACCTTTGCATAGATTTGTGCTCCACCTAAATGTTCTGTTAAATTTTCAAGCTTTATAAAAGGAGTGGGAGCTCCGACATAATCTTTAAAATAAAAATCTCTTTCTTTTAAGAATTTTTTATCTTTTCTTAGTTTTGAAAATAACTCAGTTAAATCATCAATAGGTTTTTTAAGTGTTTCGGGGATGAAATTACCACCAAATTTACCACCATACATATAGTTCTTGTCGTGCTGGTCTATTAGTTGAATACCCTTTTTTATCTTCATCATTATTTCTTTTATAATGATTTAATAAGCTTTTGAATATTTTTTTTAATATTTCCCATCGTAACAGAACGCCCTATGACCAACCAATCTGAGTTGACTTTTTTGGCCTCCATAGATCGTTTTTGATCATAGTTTTTTTTACCTATTTGCACTCCTGGAGTAATGATTTCTTTCTTAAAAATCTTCCTGACAATATTTACTTCAAAAGGACTGCAGACTAAAGCATCCAATGCCGCTCTTTTAGCAAGACTTGCTTGATGGGCTACTAGATTTTTAACTGATCTACTGTATCCTATCATCTTTAAATCTTTGTTATTTAGCGATGTCAAAGTTGATACTCCAACTATCTTGATTGATCCTGAAACTTTTTTGACTGCCTTTAAAGCAGCCAAGCCCGATGAAATGTGGACTGTAAGGTAATTTATTTTTAAATCTTTCAATGCTTTGACAGCCGATAACATTGTATGAACTGTGTCATTTAATTTGAGATCAACAAAAATAATCTTATTTCTTAATTTGGATACAAACTGTCTTCCCTTTTTGGAGTTCATAAATTCTAATCCAAATTTATATCCAATTTTTATTTTATTTGTTTGTGATTGAGCTATTATTTTTTTAACTTTCGTTAGATCTGTAGTATCACAAGCTATAAATATTTTTGTTTTTTTCATTGATTTAAAAATTGTTTAAATTTTTTACTAGCTCTAAATCTCACCTTATTCTTTTTTGGAACATAAATCAGCTCTCCTGTTTTGGGATTTCTAGCTGAGTATTTCTCTTTAATTTCTTTAACAAAAAAAGTACCAAAACCCCTTAATTCTGCTGTTCTTTTATTTATCAATGCTTCTTCAATACTTTTGAAGAAAGTATCTATAATTGTTTCTAATTGAAGCTTATTAAGTTTTGGATGTTTTTTTTTAAGTTGTTTAATGATCTCGGGTCGTGACAATTATTTTTCTTCTTCTTTTTTCTTTTTTTTACTGCCTATAGCTTTTTCAAAGATTCCTTTTAAAGTCGCACCTGATTTGGTAGCTCCTTCACCAAACTTGGCAATAAGAGATTTTTCTTCATCTATTTGAGCAGCTTTTACACTTAGCTTTATTTTTCTATTTTTTAAATCTAATTCTGTAATTTTAGCATCTAGAGCATTTCCTGGAGAAAAAACCTCTGGACGAGCATCAGCAGACTCTTTAGCCAGGTCAGCTCTTCTAATTGCTACGATTAATTTTTTTTCTTTATCTACAGCAACTTTTACTCCAGATTTTAATACTCCATGTATTCTTGTTGTAATAACATCACCTACTTTTTTATTGTTATCTTTAAACCAATCTAAAGGATCTCTATTTAATGCTCTCTTAGAAAATCTGATTTTATCATCTTTTATTTCAATAATTTTTACATTTATAATTTCATTTTTTTTGAATTTCTTAAGATCTTCTATATTTTCTTCATAAGATATTTCTTTATAATGCAACATTCCTGTTAAACCTGATTCCGTTAATTCCCCAAATATTGCTTTATCTGTGATATTATTTATTTTAATTTTTACTTCTTTGCCTACGCTCTCTTTGATTTTGTTCCAAGGATTGTCTAATGTTGCTTTATAGGATAACGAAATTCTTTTTGACTCTTTATCAATATTAACGATTTTAAATTTAATATTTTGAGATACTGATAGAATTTTACTTGGTTTAACATTTCTATTTGTCCAATCTAATTCTGAGTTATGGATTAAACCTTCAATTCCATCTTCAATTCGAACAAAACAACCATAGTCCATAATTTTTGTAACAGTACCTTTATAAAACTCTCCAACTTTGTACTTTTTCTCAATATTTGAATATGGATCCTCAGTTAATGCTTTAACAGATGCTGATACACGATTTGTTTTTGGATCAATTTTTGTAATTTTAACTTTTAGTTTTTGACCAATAGTCACTAAATCAGATGGTTTTTTTACTCTGCCATGACTTAAGTCTGAAACATGCAATAGTGCGTCTACACCATTTATATCTAGAAAAATTCCCCAATCTGTAGTTGCTTTCACAATTGCATCATCTACTACTGTACCTTCTTTAATATTCTTTAACGCTTCCATAATTTCTGCGTTTTTACTTTTTTCGAGCACAGCTCTTCTCGAAACACAAACATTCCCACGATTTTTATCAATTCTAGTTGCAATTACTTTTACTGGTGTGTTCATTAAATGATCAATTTTTTTTAAAGGTCTTATATCTATCTGTGAGGATGGCATGAAACAAGGCAAACCTTCTACAGTGGCTATGAAACCACCTTTAACTTTTCCTGTGATATAACCTGTTAATTCTTCTTGAGATTCAAAAACTTTTTCCATCTTTTTCCAAGCCTTCATTTTTCTTGCTTTGTCTCTAGAAATAATTATTTCACCTCTCGCGCTTTCAATTCTGTCTAAATATACATCAATGGTTGAACCAACTTTTAATTTTGATAGCTCATCATCATTTTTAAATTCCTCTACTGGTATCATACCTTCCATTTTAGCTTTACAGTCTACTACGATAAAATTTTTTGTTATTTCAGTGACTGTAGCTTTAATGATTTCGTTTTCTTTTAATTTTCTGTCTTTAAAGTCTTTTTCAAGAAGGCTTTGAAATTCTTTATGTAAGGGATTTGTTTTATTTAATTCTTGTTCGATTGCCATATTTAATTTTAATCATTTTCTCCACGTATTTAGACATTTTTTTCACCATAGCCTTTTTGTTTAATTTTCCGGTGTCGATTTCTATCGCATCTCTATGTTTGAGTAAAGGACTACTTTTTCTTTTGATGTCGTGATTATTTCTTATTCTTAAGGCTTTTTTAACGTCTTTAATTTTAATTTTATTATTATTTTTTTTTAACTCTTTGTATCTTCTAAAAGCTGCTGTATTTAAATTACATTTAAAAAAAAATTTTACATCTGAATTGGGAAGAATTTTTGTTGATATATCTCTTCCCTCTATACAGCAACTTTTATTTTTTTTTGCAAAATTTACTTGAAAACTTTTTAAAATTTTTCTCACCTTGTAAATTTTTGCAATAATTGCACTATGCTTTGATATCTCAGGTGTATGTAATTTTATCTTATCTAATTTTTTATAATTAAGTGTACTAAACTTTTTTTTTAATAAATTGATTTTATTTTTAGGCTTATGCTTAATCAAAAGAAAACTAGCATATCTATATAATAAACCAGATGATAAAAATTTAAGATTGTATTTTTTTGAGATAATTTTTGCACCAGTAGATTTACCAGTGGCAGCTCCTCCATCACACGAAATTTGAATTATTTTATTTTTTAATTTCAAAATTAGCTCCTAACGATTTTATTAATTTTAAAAAATTTGGTGAAGATGTATTTACTGTTTCAAAATTATTAATCTTGGCTCTAATTCCAGTAATTAAAGATAATATTGCAGAAGACATACAAATTCTGTGATCTTTTAAATTTGGTACAGTAATTTTTTTATTTTTAATTTCAATAAAATTTTTTCCAAAAACTTTCATCTCATTTTTTTTAGAGATGCTCTTAATCCCAATTTGTTTTAAAACTTTTTGCATTTCTTTAATACGATTGCTTTCTTTATTCGCCAAATCTTCAATTCCTTTAAAAACAGATGTGCCTTTGGTTAAGGCTGCAATACAAAATAAAATTGGGAACTCATCTGTAGTTTTTTCATAAAAATTTTTAGATGCTATAATAGGTTTTTTTAATTTTCCACTTTTAATATTTATGTCACCTACTATTTCATTATTTTTTTTTCTTTTGTTAGAGAATTTTATATTTGCTCCATGTTTTTTTAATAATTCATAAAATCCAATTCTAGTAGGGTTTAAACCTACATTTTTAATTTTAAGAGCTGAATTGTTATTCAATAGAGTCAAAGCAACAAAAAAAGCTGCAGAAGAAGGATCACCAGGTATGTTAATATTAATTGGATTTAAATTTTTTTTTCCAAATATTTTTATAAGTTTTTTTCTTCCTTTTCTTATTTTAATAGCATTAGAATTTTTGATCAGCATATTTTCAGTATGATCTCTACTTTTTTTATCTTCAATTATTTCAGTAGTTCCAAAAGAATTTAAACCGGCTAACATAGCAGCACTTTTGAGTTGAGCTGAAACGCCCGCCTTATAGTTGATACCGACTGGCATTTCTGTAGAAACAAGTTTTAAAGGAAAATTAAATTTATCTTTAGGTAAAAATTCTGCTCCAAATTCTGACATTATTTTAATTAATTTTTTCATACTTCTTTTATTTAAAGAATGATCACCTTGTATTTTTATTTCAATGTCAGGGGTAGTTGATAATATTCCTATTAAAAGTCTTGCTAAGGTACCTGAATTTCCAAAGTTCAAATTTAAATTTTTTTTTGCAAATAATGAGCCAAGACCCTTTCCATAAATCAAATAGGATTTAGAATTTTTTTTTATTTTAACACCAAGTTTCTTAAGGCAATTAATTGTAGAAAAAATATCTTCAGACTCCAAAACATTTTTTGCTACAGAAACATCCTCACAAATTGATCCAATTAAAAAACTTCTGATAGATAAAGATTTATCAGAGTCGACTTGAATTGATTTTATAAAAGGTTTTATTTTACGATTGATATTTAAAGAAAAACTTTTAGCTTGCATTAAGTTTATTAAAATTGAGATCCAAAATAATGCTCTATTGCCTTTGATGATTTTAAAAGTTCTCTTGAAGTTCCTTCAGCTATAATTGATTGCTCACCAAGTACATAGCTTCTATCAGTTATATCAAATAAGTTTTTTACATTGTGATCTGTTACTAGGATTGCAGTACCACTAGATTGAATTTTTAAAATATATTTTTGAATGTCCTGAATTACTAAAGGATCTAAGGCAGCTAAAGGCTCATCTAGCAAAACTATTTTTGGTTTATTTATCATTATTCTTGCCATCATTAATCTTCTAATTTCTCCACCTGATAGTACAGAAGCATTTAAAGTTCTTAAGTGTTGTAAATTAAATTCATCAAGGAGCTTTTCTGTAATTTCTTTTTGATTTTCAGAATTTTTTATACTGATTTGAGCGATCCCAATTATATTGTCATAAACACTCATATTAAATACACTTCTTTGTTGAGGAAGATAACCCAAGCCCTCTTTTGATCTTAAATGCATCGGAATTTGCTCTATAGATTTATTGTTTAAATATATTTTTCCTCCCTCAGGATTTTGTTCACCAATGCACATTGAAAACAAAGTTGTTTTTCCACAACCATTCGGTCCAAGAATCCCAACACATTCTCCTGGAAAAACTTTTAGTGAGAGTTTTTTTAAAATAGGTCTTCCATCAAAAGACTTGTTTATATCTTTAACTTCAAAGATAGGTTTGTCTTTTTTAAATTTTAAAATTCTAAAACCTTTTTTCATCCAATTTTACGTTAGCTGTTATTTTACCATCATTAAAAGATGTAATAGCTAAATTTTGTTTCGTTATATCAAATAATAATTTATCTGCAATCAAGTTTCCTCTTATATCGTTAATTCTTACATTTTCATAAATACTAAGATAATTACCTGTGTTTGAATAATTAGCTTTTTCTGCAAAAAGTTCGCTGTCCATATAATTTGCTTTTACATTTTTGGAAAATTCCATATCAAAGTTTTTATTATTATATATTCCTTCATCAGACCAAATATATAATATTGTATTGTCTTTAAAATAAAATATTGCATGCACAGTTTCCATATAGACGATTTCAGGCTTAAATTCATCTAAACGTGCCTTCTCAGATTTTAATAAATATCTATTTCCTCGAAGATCAAGACCAGTATATTCTATATTAAAAAACAAATCTTTATCATCTTCATCTTTTAAAGCCTCTTTAACTTGTTCAGCCTCCACTAGATCTGTATTACTATCTTCTTTATTGTAATAAGTGAGATAAATTATTATTAGACTAAAAATTAGTAAGGAAAATTGAATAATTCTTAATTTTTTTTTTCTATCAATCATTTAAGACCATATTGCAAAAGAAAATGTATATGGATAATTCCTTTTAATTTCACTTTGTTTTTTTTGTTAAAATCTTTATCTGCAACAACAAGTAAACTTGTAATTTTTTTCTCGTTCATTATTGCTAAAGCTTTAGAAGCTGGCATGCTTTCATTAATCATCATAGGTTTTTTTGTCATAAATTTAGTAAGATTATTAGTTTTTGAAATAAATTTCATCTCTCTTCTTAAATCTCCATCAGTAACCAAGCCAACTATATTTTGATTTTTTAGTATCACTACAATACCCAACTTTTTTTGGTTCATAACTTTTAATGCATCATTTAATTTCTTTTTGAAATTTATTAATGGAAGTCTATTTCCAGTGACCATAATATCTTTTGCTAAAAGTAAAGCACTGCCGATGTTTCCTCCTGGATGAAACACTTTAAATTTTTCTTTAGAAAAATTTTTTTTACGCATAACAGTCGTAGCTAAACAATCTCCAAGCAACATGGTAATGGATGTGCTTGATGTTGGAACCATTCCCGTTACATCAGATTCCTTAACTTTTGGTAGTAAAATTTTTATATCACTTGCTTTAAGAAGAAGGCTATCAGGTTTAGAAGCAACACCTATTATCTTTATTCTAAAACGATTAGCGTATTTAAGCATGTTCGTTAGCTCTGCAGTATTTCCTGAATAAGAAAAAATAATTAAGATGTCTTTTCTTTCTATTTGACCCATATCTCCGTGTAAGGCTTGGGCAGGATCACAAAAGAAACTTGGAATTCCAACACTTGAAAATGTTGCTGAAATTTTTCTAGCAATTAATCCTGATTTACCAATGCCTCCAAAAACAACTTTACCTTTGCAATTTAAAATTAAGTCGACTGCTTTGACAAAAGAATTGTTAAAAACTTTATTAATTTTTTTTAATTCTTTAATTTGTATATTAGCAGCCTTTTTAGCTAAATTTATATAATCCCTTTTACTCATTAGTGTTCAAAAATATCAAACTTAAATCCGTTTTGATCAAGTTCAACTCTTGTGTTTAAAAAAGTTATACAACTTTTAAATAACTCCATTCTATTTTCTCTTATAAGCATTTTTTCTAACTCAGACTTAATTTTATGCAAATAAATTACATCATTAGCAGCATACTCTAATTGTTTATCTGAAAGATCATTGATATCTTTGTTCCAATCACTGCTGCCTTGGCGTTTATCTAAATTTTTATTGCAAAATTCTTGGGCTAAATTTTTTAGACCGTGAGCATCCGTATAAGTTCTAACAATTTTTGAAGCTATTTTAGTATCAAAAATATTTTTCATTTTACATTTTAAAAAAAATTCTAGGGCACTTTTATCAAATCTTAAAAAGTGACCAATTTTAAGAATTTTATCGTTTTCTAAAACAGAAACTAAGTTTGGAGCTTTGTAAGTTTTTTTATTTGGCTGGATAATATAAACGTTTTCTTTTTCATCACAAATTTGGATGAGACTTAATTTATCTCTTTCAGGGATTTGTAGGCCAGTAGCTTCTGTATCTATTGCAATACTGTTTTTAAATGAATTGGCTATCTCTGAAGTTATGTCCTCTTTAATCTTAATTATTTTCATATATAGTTTCTAAATATCATGAAAAATCAAATTTGCACAATTTTAGGTGGTGGAGGTTTTATAGGAAGATATCTTGTTCGAAATTTGACCAAGAAAAACTACAGATGCATCATATCTACAAGAAATGCTTTTCAAAAAGGTTATTTAAAGACCCAAGCCACTCCTGGTTCTATAGAGTTGATTAATTGGAGTTCTAATAATTTTGACGAATTAAAAGAATCAATCAAAAACTCTGATGTTGTCATTAACTTAATCGGGATTCTTTATGAAACTAGAAAACAAAAATTTATGAATATTCATGCAGGTATACCTGAGGCAGTTGCAAAAATATGCGCTCAATCAGATGTTAAAAAATTCATTCAAGTAAGCGCAATAGGTGCGAGTGAAAATTCAAAATCTTTATATCAAAGATCTAAATTTCAAGGAGAAGTTAATGCGCTTACAAATTTTAAAAATACTGTAATTATTAGACCGAGCGTTGTTTGTGGGACAGAAGATAATTTTACTAATTTGTTTTCTAAATTAAGCATTCTACCCATAATACCAGTTGTTAAGATGAATTATAAATTTCAACCTATATTAGTTTCAGATGTAGCGGATACAATCGTTAAAGCAATTGAAGCTAAAGACAATCATGGAAAAATTTATGAAATAGGGGGACCACAAGTTATAAGTTTTGGAGATATGGTTAAATCAATTATGAGAACTCTCAATAAAAAAAGATTTGTAGTAGAAATGCCAATGCCACTAGCTAAAACTCAAAGCGTACTTATGAGCATGCTTCCCATTCCCCCAATGTTAACGATTGATCAATGTAAAATATTATCTGAAGCAGATAATATCGTTTCAAATAATCATTTAACTTTAGAAGACCTTAACGTAAAGCCATCCGATGTTGAGGAAGCTATGAAAAAATGGTTGTGGAGATATAGAGATGGCGGACAGTTTGCGAAAGTACAATGAAAAGTATTAGTTTATTATCAGGTTATATTTTTTTAATTTTAGCAACTATAACTGGCATTACTTCAAACAGTTTTTTAAAAACTACAGAAGGGTTTACTAAACTTGGACCAACTCTCTTTTGTATAGCCAATATGACCGTATGTATATTCTGTCTCTCAAAAGCTATGAGCGTTATTCCTGTGGGTTTTACTTATGCAACTTATGGAGCTCTTACAATTACAGCGGTAACTTTGTTTGGGATTTTAAAATATAATCAATCACCAAATATTTACGGCACTTTAGGTTTAATTTTAATTGTTTCAGGGGTTATACTTCTAAACCTTTTTGGTAAATTAAAATAAACCCCTGATTTTTTTTAAATCAGGGGCATTTAATTTCTTTATAAACTAATTATTTAAAGATGCTGCGATAGGTTCTTTATTTTTGCTAGCTCTTTTCTCAGCAATTTTTTTCTCGATACTAGCTATCTTCAGATCAATCTTTGATAGTTTTTTTTGTTTAGTGCTTATCTTATTTTTAAGCTTATCGATGGATCTTTGTATTTTTTTTTTCTTCTTTTCGTTTTTTTTTAATTTTTTTTTCATAATGTTCCTCCAAAAAAAATAATTCTAAAATAATTAAAAAAATTTTTCAAATGAAATTTAAAAAACCTTTTAAACTTAAAGTAGAAAAAAAATTTATATTATCTTACGGAACTAATAAATTTATAAATCTGTCTGTTTTTTGGATTTCAAGACTGTTTACGTACCCACAATTTTCACCATCAACCTGAGATAGAACTTTATTGTTAACACCATTTACTTTTAATCTGTCCAGTTCTTTTTTGATGACACTTTTTGCAGGAGTTAAGTCACCTTTAGTTAAAATCAACCAAACATAATAAAGCAATTTTATTCTGGTTAGGTCCTTGAATATGTAAGCCACTATCTTGTTTTCAAATATATTTGTATCGTTTGTAATAGAATGGGGTCCAGCATAGTATTTTGAATTAGTGCATAAAATCCAATCAGCCATAATTTTTTCATTATCTACCTCTACTTCCATTTTATTATTTTTTAAAAATAAAAAATGCTGAAAACTTTTTAAAGCGAAAATTACTTTTCCGAGATACTTTTTAATATTAGTATTTATGGACTCAACAATTTTAGAGTCAAAACCTATACCGGCCATCAAGAAAAAATACTTATCATTTATTTTTGCTAATGAAATTTTCTTATGATTATCTGATACGAGGACATTATAAATCTCCTCCGCCTTTTTCTTAATTTGAGTTTCTATTTGTAGAATATTTGCAGTGCCTGCAGGTATATATCCAACTAATTTGTCTTTTAAATTATCACTTTTAAACATTTCATTGATACCGAAGCAAACACTTCCATCACCGCCAGCAATTACTAACCGATCAAATTGTTTATTAGATAATTCTTTAAACACTTTTCTCGCATGTTCTTCACTTTGAGTTTTAAAAAGATCTACAATGTGATTTTTTTCTAGAAGATAAATGACCTCATTAATTAACTTAAGTTTTCTACCACCTGCTGCATTGGCGTTAAATATAACTGCAAAATATAGTTTTTTACTCATTTTTTAATAAATCTGTAACATATTTATGATTCTACTTGTACTAGAGATTCGTTTTATAAAAAATATGGAAAAAATTCAAACTAAATCTAAAGGTAAAATTTTAAATTTTAAAAGTATCTTTATTAGTGATGTTCATCTTGGTCATAGAAAAAGTTCTGCTAATAAACTTTTAGAATTTTACAAACATTCTAGATCTGAGAATTTATATTTAGTTGGAGATATTATTGATATCTGGGCTTTAAAAACTAAATTTTACTGGCCTCAAGAACATAATGATGTGATTCAAAAAACATTAAGAAAAGCAAGACATGGAACAAAAGTAAAATATATCGTTGGAAATCACGATGATGTCTTTAGAAAATTTTTACCATTACATTTTGGTGATATTGAAGTTGTAAATAGAGCTATACACGTAACTTCAGATAATAAAAAGTATATCGTTGTTCACGGTGACGCCTGGGATGGAGTAATGAAATATGCTCCATGGTTGTCAAAAGTAGGTGCTATAGCCTATAGTTTTTTACTTGAATTTAATCTTGTTATCAATTTTTTTAGAAGATTATTCAAAAAAGGTAATTGGTCGTTAGCAAAATATTTAAAACACAAAGTAAAAAATGCAGTGAAATATATAGGTGATTATGAAAAAACTTTAGCAAGTTATGCCAAAAGAAAAAACGCTGATGGAATAATTTGTGGTCATATCCATCATTCTGCTGATCAAGTTTTAGATGGCGTGAGATATCTAAATTGTGGTGATTGGGTTGAAGGTGCGACTTTCTTAGTGGAACATTTTGATGGTCGTATGGAAGTCATTGACTGGGATAAAATCAGAGGTGATGTTGTTGATTACGAGCCATATTTAAAAGTGGTTAATAAA